>NZ_JBEGDB010000345.1:0-7391 GCF_043638955.1 Bradyrhizobium sp. 31Argb
TAGAAAGGGATCAGGAGCGGTCAGTTTCCAACTAACAAACCGGTTCAAGCGGTCCCGCTCCGCGGGTCCATTTCACTCTCCTCTGGGCCGGTATCTGCTGGGTCGTCTATGCGTTCTCATGAGCGAAATGACATGCCAAAGCTGCCAAGCTGGCGACACAAGATGGCCGCATTGGCAAGCGCCTTCTGGCCTATACGCTTGAGGTCGTCGATTGACCTCTCTTTGCGGATCGCGGCCTCCAGGATCTTAGAAGCAACTTAGGCACGTCGGTTTGGTGCTGGGAAACGTCTTCGCCGATTTCGTTCAGCGCGCGCATGGGGCGCGGCCGTTTCGACACCGAACATAGGAGATGTCGCCCATCCTGTAGCAGGAAAGACAAGCAACCAACGGATGACCGAGGTGTTCCGGAAATTCGCGCACGTTATTCAATTCGGCAAATCCGGTCGCGCGATCTAGCGTATGCAAGTTGACAAACGTGTTCTCCACATACGCCGGGAAGTGATTGCCCACGCCAGGACCACCAAGAGTCTTTGTTGTTGCACCGGCGCCAGTACATAGTGTCCCACTTTCTCGAAGTGAAACGGCAGCGCGGTCTCGGCCTATCGAACCACTCTACATCCGACTTAGCACCGGTGAATGCGGCCGAGCGTGGACGCTGAAACAGCGCGAAGCCCGACGCACACTGCCGGGTATGAGGTGCGTCGGGCTGTTGGGGCATGGCGCGGCACCTGGCCGTGTCCAGCCCGCATGACCCCTTGCAAATGATATGCCACACGAAAAGGCGCCGATGATCCGGCCCCACCCCCCGGTGCAAAGGCCGCACGGATGTTCACTTGTTCGCGTGCCAAGTATGGGCCGCCTCCTCAGGGCGTGGGTTGCGTTGCGCTTGTGATCGACATTGATCTAAATAGCTGGCCCGACGATCTCTGGATTTCGATGTCGCGGAGACTTCGTTTACGCGACCTGCAGCGGGACTCTGATCTCCGAACGGATTCGCCCGAGCCAAAGAACCAACCTAGCCGCCCCTAGCTAGCAGGCTGTTGAAGAAGTCTTTGAACGGCGCGCGATGAATGGGATGTTGTCACCGTTGAGAAGGCAGATCTCCCCTTCGAGTGAGCCGTCATCCTGCAGTTCGGCCTAGCCGTCACCCTCGGCTGGCTCCATTTCGTCGTTTCCCTGCCAGCCGAACTCGGCGGCATCGCCGTGGCAGGTTCCATGAATGGAGCCTGTGCGGCAATCGAAGGCGAATTCGCCGCCGGCCTCGTCGAACAGGATGTAGGCGCTCGCCAAGGCCATGCCGTAGCTCGGTGTCTCGACGACCTGCCATCTGCCCCGAATGCTCATGCCGGTGCCGCCAGAAGCTTGGGAAGCCGGATCAAATTATAGACCGCAAGCGCCAGGACGAACACGGCATCCACCCGGTCGCGGCCTCGCAGCTTGATCTTGGCCAAGCCAGCGGAACTCTTGATCCAGCCGAAGACTTCTTCGATGCGTTTGCGGCAGCGTTGGCTGATGTCGTAGCCGCTGTGACGTGTGGTCCGCGCGTCGATCGCCGTCTTGCGCCGCTTGCCGGTCTTACTCAGATGTCCATCAATCGCAATATGCGGAGTAACCGATCTATCTCTCAGCTCGTGGACGAACTGCGTGACATCATAGGCCTTATCCGCCCCCAGAGTGATCCGTTTCGCGCACCCGCGCCTGTCGATATGGCAAGCGCAATCTCCCGTTCGGCGGTGCCCGTCGCTTGGCTCACCCCACCCAAGACCGCTAAACCATTGCGGTTCTCCATCAGCGCATGGCCCATATAGCTCAGCTTAGCCGGCTGGCCGTCACCCTTCTTGTAGAGCCGCGCCTCGGGATCGGTCGTGCTCGCATGTCTCGTTCGATCGCTTCTCCTTGTGGAAGCTGCGCTCAGCATTGCGTCCCGGACCGTCCTCGTCTTTGTCGCTGCCATCCTTCTTCCGGAAGCTCTTGATCGAAGCCCGGGCTTTCAATCAGCGTACCATCCACCGAGAAGTGATCGCTCGATAGTAGACGCTTGACCTTTGGTTGCGCCAAAAGCGCGTTCAGGAACTTGGCCGCAATCTCGCCTTCGAGCAGCCGGTCGCGGTTCTTCGAGAAGGTCGAATGGTCCCAAAACCGCATCATCCACCCCGAGCCCAACGAACCAGCGGAACAGAAGATCGAACTCCATCCATTCCATCAGATGCCGTTCCGAGCGAACCCCATAAAATGCCGGGAGGAGCATCGCCCGAAGCAACTTCTCCGGTGCGATCGACGTTCGTATAGAGCTTGCCGAACTCCCCAGAAAGGTCGCCCAGCGCCGCATTCGCCAAGTCTCGGATCACCCGTAGCGGGTGGTCGACCCGAACCCGAGCCTCCAGGTCCACATAACTAAAAAGCGAGCCGGACTGTTCGTCACTCCCCCGCATCGCGCCCCCAGTTAAATCCTGGTCCTAGAGAATCACGATACGAAACGCTTCGCTACCGACTTCTTCAACAGGCTGTTAGAGCTAGACGGCACCTATATAAGCGACCTCCTGATCGGGTCTGATCTGAGCCTCGCGCCGACTTGCGAGAAGGATACGATCCCCGCGTGCGGATCGGATCCGCGATCAGTTCGCAGTATTTCCGGATCACCTTGGGATCGCCGAAGTCGCCGATGGCCGGATCTCCCGAGCGGCCAAGGGCGAGGCCGCTGATATGGTTATGCTCACGGGAGAGGGCCTCTGCACGCACGACGGCGCTCTAAGAGAAGCACTCGATCGCTTACCCGGGCGCGATCCGTCGTCAGCACTGAGGCGGGCGCGGCGCTGTTTGCATGAGAGTATAGTTAGTGTCGGGAATTGCTATCACGACCCGAGCGAAAAGCGTCCGGCGCGTGGGCCAATAGGATGCCAATGCTCAAAAGAATAAGAGTCCCGACAAGAGCCGAATACATACGCCACCTCCATCGCTCACTTCCTTTTGAACTGCGCGACCGCTTACACAGTCAATTTTTTTCCTGAGCGCGAAATGCGTTCGCAGCCAAGTGATGAGTCCGAGCCACAGCGACTAGCTGGCAGCATGTGGAACCGTCAAAGACAGAAGCTGTAAGACCCAGCTGCTCTGCTCCAACCGCCTGATAGGCGTAGGGCGGTGACCGAAAGGCTCATGTGGCAAATGTGCAACGGGTACTTGGTTTCTGCGCGGGAGTGTCCGAAACGAACACTTCAGGCCGTTGAGATGGCGGTAGCATTTGCGCGCAAGGATTGGGGTGTCCGGATGAGGTTTTCAAACTCGAAAGATGAGAGCTTATTGTTTCTTTGGGAAAGTGTGCGGCGGCAAGTGTTGGCTGGTCGCGCGGACGGCGGACGTTGCCGCTTTGTCGGTAACAATCTGCGCAGCTATGCTGAATTGCTTCGTTCGGAAATGGAGCGGCGAGAGCTGAAGTACACTCCGATTAATTGGTCTGAATAGCCGCTCCACGGGCATACCGATGAAAGACCTGCAGAAGCAACTGAAAGAGCTCCGCACCGATGCAGCCGAGTGCAAATTGATCAGCGATCTGGCAACTGACCAGGAAAAGCGAGAGCTGTTCGCAAAGCTTGCGGATCACTTGAGTGGTTTGGCGTCCGAGCTCGAGCGCGCTATATCTGTAAAAGTCTGTGGCACGAAGACGGAGCTGTAAAGACGGTCGCACGATGCCAAGAATCGGCTCTGGGTTCACGAGAGCGGCACTTATGCGAAATTCACGAGGCGGGTAAGCTGACGCACGATTTTGCGTCTGTGGCTGCCGAGATCGTCCATGGTTAGGATGTCGCCGGGACAAAGCGTCGGAAGGAGGACTCTCTCGACGTAGAGGCGGAAACTCTCGCCATCGTTCGGCCCTCGAGAAACCATGGCGCCTCAATCCAGTCATGGCGCAACGCGGCCAGGAAGGTTATGGTCGTCCAGCGGCCGTTGGGACTCTTGCTGTGAATCCTCTGGCCACGCGGCGCACCCCCGCAAGGCCCCATATCGGTCCTGGCCCAGATCTCGCGTTCGCCAGCCACAGTTTTTTCAAGCTGAGCTTCTCGGCGTGGAGAACTCCCATATTGAACGGTAATCAGCCTTAGGTCCGCGATCAGTGAGCTCGGCGACCAAGCCGCGCAGGGTGAAGTCCCCTTGATTCGCCCTAAAACCCGGACGCGGTGTTTGCCGGAAATGGCCTTCGACCTGTTGCCGCGCATCCCTGCCGGGCACCACGCTGCCGGTCTCGCAATGCCGTCGCGCCCATCCAACGGCCGTGCTGACCGCAACACCGAATGTTTAGCCGCCTCGTTGCAGGACAATCCACCGGAAACAACCCTGCAACGCCCCGCTTCCGAAGATCCTCAGAGTAAGGCTTGCCGATCCGTGCTGGCCTCCAGGCCCAGCCAGCATGGTAAATCCGAAGTCTCCTGATTTGGGAATCCAAATTCGATTCAAGCTAACCTTCAGACCCGCTTGCGATGGGGCATTGCACTTCGCTAACGCTTCGCCGTCATGCGATTGGATAGAGGACTATCACTTTCAAGCAGTTGTTCAGACTCGGCGCTCATGAGAAACCGCCCGGCGAAACCGAGGGTTTCGTCCCCTCGTCTCACGGAGCAGCCTCTTTAGGACGTTATTCCGGCGCGCTCACGAAAGCGAGCGAACCGGCAATCCAGAGGTCGCGGCGAGAGATTCCGCCTTCGTAATCCAAGTCGGCTGCTGCCGACTTGGACAAGCAAGACTCGCGAGTTCGCGTACACCTGCGTCAACGCGTCCTGGAATGACGAACAGAAATGCAGCCCCTACCCCGTCGTGTTTGTGGTCTCGCCGTCGGCCGCACCAATTTCCTGGTTGAGCCGCGCATGAAGCGTGGCCTCGTCGAGTTCGCCTTCCCACCAGGACACGAACACCGCGGCAATACCGTTGCCCATGATATTGGTAAGTGCACGCACCTCGCTCATGAATTTATCGATCGAGAACACGATTGCCATGCCCGGCACCAGCGCCGGATTAACCGCTGATAGCGTCGCCGCGAGCGTGATGAAGCCGGCCCCGGTGATACCGCTTGCGCCTTTCGACGTCAGCATCGCCACGATCAGGATCGTGAGCTGCTGGCCGAAGGTGAGATCGACCCCGAGCGCCTGCGCGATAAACAGCGTTCCCAAGGTCATGTAGATGTTGGTGCCATCGAGGTTGAAGGAGTAGCCGGTCGGCACCACGAGCCCGACCACGGGCTTGGAGCAGCCTAGCCGCTCGAGCTTCTTCATCAACTGCGGCAGCGCGCTTTCCGAGGACGAGGTGCCGAGCACGAGCAAGAGCTCGTCTTTGACATAGGCGATAAACTTGAAGATCGAAAAGCCAACGAAACGCGCGATCAGACCAAGCACGACTACCACGAATAGCGCGGCCGTGGCATAGAACAGCGCGATGAGCCCGATCAGATTCCCGAGCGCCGAGGGTCCGAACTTACCGATCGTGAAAGCCATGGCGCCGAACGCGCCAATCGGCGCTGCCTTCATGACAATGGCAATGACGCCGAACACGGCGTGCGCCGTGTCGTCGATCATGCCGCGCAACTTCTCGCCGCGCTCACCCAGCGCCATCAGCGAGAAGCCGAACAGGATGGCAAACAAGAGTACCTGCAGGATATCGCCGCGCGCCAGCGCGCCGACCACGCTGTCGGGAATGATATTGAGGATGAAATCGACGCTTTTCGAGGCTTCCGCCTGCTTCACGTAATTGGCGACGGCTGCGGCATCGGGCTTGGCCGCAAGGCCGTGGCCAATCTGGAAAAGATTGCCCATCACCAGGCCGAGCAACAAGGCAAAAGTGGAGACGATCTCGAAATAGACCAGCGCCTTGAGGCCGACCCGGCCGACCTTTTTCGCATCCTGGATGTGCGCGATGCCCGAGACCACGGTGCAGAAGATAATCGGCGCGATGACCATCTTGATCAGCTTGATGAATCCATCACCGAGCGCCTTGATCCAGTCGTTGGTTGCGAGCGACGGCCACAGCCAACCGACGACGACGCCAATCAAGATCGCGATCAGCACCTGAACGTAGAGAATTTTGTACCAAGTTTGCGACGGCCGCGCGGGCGCCGCAGTTGCGATGGTGGTCATGACGCTCCTTCCCTATACGAACTCGAACACCGAGCCGCCGCGCGTTGAGCGGTGACGGCATCAGACGAGCTTTTATGCCAGCCGTGTCCCATTGAAGACGGCGATGTCGGAAATCCGACAGATCGCAGCGTGAATTCCGAGGGTAGGTCGGCAGTTACCTGTGTTTTCTTTTGTTAAGCAAGTCGCGCGCCAAGCGCCAAAGCCATGCGGCCGTTCAACCGACGAGACTGTGGACCGACTGTCTCCTGACGACACTTGGCTGAATCCCAGAACCACGTTCGTGCCGCCGAGGGCAAAGGCATTGCTCGGCGCGACGCGCACCTTGCGCTCGCGCGGCAGAGTGGGCGCGACCTCGAGATCGACCAGCCGCTTGCGGCAATGTCATGCTCGGGAAGGGTTTTGAGCTTGGCCCCTATCCTGAGCTCGGAGTTGCGATCGGGCCAATGGCGGAGCGGCCTTCGCGTATCTCCTTATAGATGGAGGCGCCGTCGGTCCCCAACCCGCCCATTCCGGTAATGACGACGCGCCTCCCCATTCAGGCCTTCTCAGCGACCACGCCGCGGACAGTCGCGTCGCCGACATTCTTGAGATTCGATCAGGCGTCATCCGTGTTCATCTCAATCTCGATCGCGTCGGACTGCTCCAGGTCGCAGATGATGTCCCTCAACTCCAGCGACTGGATGCCACACCAGGTCAGTTGCCTGGCGGTCGTTGTCTCGCCGCCGCCGACGGCGTTTTCCTTCATCGTGCGACAATTTCCTTCGCGAGTTGAACTGCCATGCTGCTGCTTCCATGACGCGCTTCGACGCGAACGCGGCGCCATCCCCCAGCCGAGCCACGTCGCGACGCGTCGCGCGACAGAAGCAGCGACGTGATTCGTCGGGCGTCAGGTGCTGTCAATGCAACGTTCCGTAACATTGGTAAAATTGATTTTTTGGATGGCACGCATCCACGCCATCGACATGTGGAGACAGGCCTTCAAAGGCCTTGATACAGCCTGCCCCCGGGCGTTATCCGGCCTCGGTCATATTGTTTCGCACAGCTACAAACGACAGCCTCGATACTCCTTCACCGGACGATACACGCTGAGCTCCTGCCGCGCCTGGACGAGTCGCTTGCCACAGAGTTTTTCTCGAACGGACGCTTCATAGCGGCGACGTGAAGGCAGAACTTATCGTATTCCGACACCCCCAGGCCAGGGTAGGGCTATCGCATATGGGCGAGGGCGCGGAGAAGGAAGTCGTTGTTCCATCTGGCCTGGAGCATTTTGTG
>NZ_JBEGDB010000346.1:0-7282 GCF_043638955.1 Bradyrhizobium sp. 31Argb
TTGTGGAGGCGTGGATTGCTTCGCTTCGCTCGCAATGACGGAGACCGTCATTCCGGGGCGATGCGCAGCATCGAGCCCGGAATCCATTTCTCCACGTGCGCCTGCGGCCCGATGGATTCCGGGTTCGTCCTTCGGACGCCCCGGAATGACGGCGGTGTTCGTGGCGCAGGCCTATGGCGGATTACGCTTCGCTAGTCCGCCATACGCCGGTTACGATGCCGCAGCCGCCCCAATCTTGTCCTGCGTCCTGGTCTCGAAATCGCTGGCGTCGTGGCGCTCGTGCAATTGGCTTGCGGGATCGCCCGAGATGCGGTTGACGATGCGGCCGCGCTTCACGGCCGGACGCTTTGCGATCTGGTCGGTCCAGCGCTGCACGTTCTTGTATTCATGCACCGACAGAAATTCGCCTGCGCCATAGAGCAGGCCTTTCACCAGCCCGCCGTACCACGGCCACACCGCGATGTCGGCGATCGTGTATTCGCTACCGGACAGATATTCGTTGTCCGCCAGACGACGATCCAGCACATCGAGTTGACGCTTCACCTCCATCGCATAGCGGTCGATGGCATATTCGATTTTGGTTGGCGCATAGGCATAGAAGTGGCCGAAGCCGCCGCCAAGAAACGGCGCGCTGCCCATCTGCCAGAACAGCCATGACAGGCACTCGGCGCGAGCGTGGCCACCGGTCGGCAGGAATGCACCGAACTTCTCGGCAAGGTGCATCAGGATCGCGCCGGACTCGAACACGCGGATCGGTTCCGGCCCGCTGCGGTCCAGCAGCGCCGGAATCTTGGAATTCGGATTGACCGCAACAAAGCCGCTGCCGAACTGGTTGCCATCGATCGTGATCAGCCAGGCGTCATACTCGGCGCCGGAATGGCCGAGCGCGAGCAGCTCTTCCAGCATGATCGTGGCTTTCTGGCCGTTAGGGGTCGCCAGAGAATAAAGTTGCAACGGATGCTTCCCTACGGGAAGTTCTTTCTCATGCGTAGGCCCGGCGATCGGACGGTTGATGCTGGCGAAGCGGCCGCCATTCTCCTTGTTCCAGGTCCAGACTTTCGGCGGCTCATAAGCGGGTGCATCGGTCATTGATCAGGCTCCAGCGCGGAAGGCGCGAGTATTAGCGCAAGGCATAGGGTCGGCAAAGACGCGCATGCGCCGTGCCCACCATCCATAAGTGCATTGGATATGGTGGGCACGCTTCGCTTTGCCCACCCTACGAAAGTGGATTCAGGATGCGGCCGCCCGCTGCCGCCGTTCCACGCCTGTCATCGCAAAGCCGTCATAGTCCTTCGCCGCGACCTCGTTGCAGATCTGCCTGTAGGCTCCGACGCCGCCGATATAGGGCATGAAGATCCGCGGCTTGCCGGGAACGTTGGCGCCCATGTACCAGGAATTGGCCTGCGGATAGAGCGTGGTGTGGGCAACCTCGTTGACGTGCGCCACCCATTTGTCCTCGGCCTCCCTGGTCGCCTCCATCGTGTCGAGTTCACGCTCTCGCATATGGTCGAGGCAATCGCTGATCCAATCGACATGCTGCTCGATCGACACGATCATGTTCGACAACACGGACGGACTGCCGGGACCGGTGATGATGAAGAGGTTCGGAAAGCCGGCGCTCATCAGGCCGAGATAGGTGCGCGGTCCCTCCGCCCATTTCTGGTTCAACGTCAATCCGTCACGGCCGCGAATGTCGATTTTTGCCACCGACCCCGTCATGGCATCGAAGCCCGTCGCCAACACCAGCGCATCGAGTTCATACTCGCCAGCCGTGGTGCGCACGGCGCTTTCCGTGATCTCCTCGATCGGACTGCTCTTGATGTCAACCAGCGTCACATTGGGGCGGTTGAAGGTCGCGAAATAATCGGTGTCGACGCAGATCCGCTTGGAGCCGATCGGGTGGCTGTTCGGCTGCAGCAGCTTGGCGGCCCCGGGATCCTTGACCATCTCTGCAATCTTTTCCCGCACGAAGTTCGCGGCGGTATCGTTCGCGGCCTGCTCCAGGGCGAGATTGTTGTAGGCCGACATGAACGTGAGTCCGCCACGCTGCCAGCGCGCCTCGTAGCGGGCGCGACGTTCGTTGTCGCCATCATCGAGCGCGCCGCGATCAGGCAGGTCGGTATAGATGCCGTTGCGCGCCACTTCCCGCTCTACGCGCCGGATCTCCGGATAGTTCGCGCGAAACCATGCGCGTTCCTCATCTAGCAGCTTGGCATTGCGCGCGGGGATCGAGAAATTCGCGGTGCGCTGGAACACGGTGAGATGGCGCGCCTGCTCGGCGATGACAGGTATCGACTGTATCCCGGATGAACCGGTGCCGATCACACCGACGCGCAGGCCGGTGAAATCCACCTGATCATGCGGCCAATGGCCGGTGTGATAGACTTGGCCCTTGAACCGATCGAGGCCCTTGATGTCGGGCTTGCGCGCATTCGACAGGCAGCCGGTGGCAAGCACCACGAATTTGGCGGTGACGGTCTTACCGTCGGAGGTGGTCACCGACCAGAGCTTGCTGGTCTCGTCGAACGCGGCCGCATCGACGCGGGTATCGAACTGGATGTCAGAACGCAGGTTGAAGCGGTCGGCGACATGGTTGGCGTATTGCAGAATTTCCGGCTGCGGCGCGTAACGCTCGCTCCAATCCCATTCCTGCTGCAGTTCCTCGGAGAACGAATAGGAATACTGCATGCTTTCGACGTCGCAGCGCGCGCCGGGATAGCGGTTCCAGTACCAGGTGCCGCCGACACCGCTGCCCTGCTCATAGACTCGCGCCGAAAAGCCGAGACCGCGCAACCGGTGCAGCATGTACATGCCGGCGAAGCCGGCGCCGACCACGACGACGTCGTAGTGCGCGGCAGGAGTTGCGGAAGCGGATGGCAAAGCGGACATGGACGCGGGCTCCCTTGAATATTCTTTTCGTTACCGGCCAGCATTCTCCGCGAAGCGCCAAAGCGCAAGAGACAAAGCGCGCGGTGATATTCTGTCCCGTGGAACGCTGCTTTCGCCCCTCATGGTGAGGAGGCGCGCAGCGCCGTCTCCGGACGATGTTTCGCATCGCCTTGAGAACCATGAGGCCCCTATCTCGGCCGCGGCCCATCCTTCGAGAAGCCGCTTCGCGGCTCCTCAGGATGAGGGTTGCGCTTGTTGCTTCGGCGGTGCTCGCTGCCGCGCTTTGCACTGGCCCACTAATGCGCTAGCGTTGCCGCCAAGGCATACGTTTCAAAAGCAAGAAAAGCAGCGTGAAGCTGCCACCGGGAGAGAGAACGCAGCCATGAAATCGCCGATCTGCGACATGCTGGGCATCGAATTTCCTCTGCTCGCTTTCAGCCATTGCCGCGACGTGGTGGCCGCCGTCAGCCGCGCCGGCGGATTTGGCGTATTGGGCGCGACCGTGCATTCGCCTGAAAGCATCGAGCAGGAACTGAAATGGATCGACGACCACGTCGACGGCAAACCCTATGGGCTCGACGTGCTGATCCCCGAGAACATCTCGACCGCTGGCGAGAAGAACGTCACCTGGAAAAGCCTGGAGCAGCGGGTCTCGCCCGCGCATCGCGACTTCACCCGCAGCCTCCTGAAGAGATACGGCATCGAGCTGACGACGACCGCTGTTGCCGACAACCAGCCGCAGCCATTCGACGCACAGCGCGCGCTCGAATTGCTGGAAGTCTCCTTCAAGCATCCGATCAAGCTGATCGCGAATGCGCTGGGTGTGCCGCCGAAGGAGATGATCGACATGGGCCGCAAGCACGGCGTGCCGGTCGCAGCGCTCGTCGGCGCCAAGGAGCACGCGCTGCGCCAGGTCGCGGCCGGTGTCGACATCCTCGTCGTGCAGGGCACCGAGGCCGGCGGCCATTGCGGCGAGGTCTCGACCATGGTGCTGGTGCCGGAGGTCATCAAGGCGATCAAGCCGATCCGCGATGTGCCGGTATTGGCCGCGGGCGGTATCATGACCGGGCGGCAGATGGCGGCCGCGATGGCGATGGGCGCCGCCGGCGTCTGGACCGGCTCGGTGTGGCTCGCCACCGTGGAATCCGAGACCACGGAAATCTTCCGCGAGAAGATGATCGCAGCGTCCTCGCGCGACGCGGTGCGCTCGAAGGGACGCACCGGCAAGCCGGCGCGGCAACTCCGCTCGGTCTGGACCGATGCCTGGGACCGCTCACCCGACAGCCCTGGCGCGCTGCCGATGCCGCTACAGAGCATCATCAGCCGCGACGCCTTCAACTCGATCGACCGCGCGGCGGCCGCCGGCAACGAGAAGGCGCGCGATCTCGTCAGCTACTTTGTCGGCCAGGGCGTCGGCCTGATCGACGGCGTGAAATCGGCGGGCGCCGTGGTACAGGAATTCAAGGAAGATTTTATCGAGGCGGTGGAACACATAGATGCGCTGGTGGCGGAATAGTGCCGTCATTGCGAGGAGCGAAGCGACGAAGCAATCCACGTTTCCGCAAGTTGTGAGATGGATTGCTTCGCTTCGCTCGCAATGACAGGTAGAACGGGCGGCGAGCCCAATGTCCGAAAGTGAACCAACAAGAAATGTCCAACAGCACCCCCGAAGACCGCATCCCCGTCATCGTCGGCGTCGGCGAGATCGTCGACCGTCCGAAGGACATCGCCGCCGGCCTCGAGCCGCTCGCGCTTCTTGAAGAAGCACTCAAGCGCGCCGAAGCCGACAGCGGGGCGAAGCTGCTTGGTGACGTCCAGTCGCTCGACGTCGTCAATTTCTTAAGCTGGCGCTATCGCGATCCGGAGAAACAGCTCGCCGAACGCCTCGGCATCAAGCCTAAGCATCTCTATTACGGCCCGGTCGGCGGCGAGAGCCCGATCCGCTATCTGCATGAAGCGGCGCAGCGGATCGCGCGCGGCGAATGCAGCGTGGCGGCGATCTGCGGCGCCGAAGCGCAGTCCACCGCAACCAAGGCGGATCGCGGCGGCATCGCCTTGCCGTGGACGCCGTTTGCTCATGATGTCGAGGAGCCGAAACGCGGCGCCGCGTTCCAGAAGCCGCTGGCGGTGAAGCTCGGCGTGTTCAGGCCGATCACGGTCTATCCGCTCTATGAGTCCGCCACCTCGGCGCATTGGGGCCAGACGCCACGCGAGGCGTTGGCGGAGTCTGGCGAACTGTGGTCGACCTATTCCAGCGTCGCGGCTTCGAACCCGAATTCGTGGCTGAAGAAGCGCTTCACGCCGGAGGAAATCACCACGCCGACGCCGGAGAACCGGCTGATCGCCTGGCCCTACACCAAGTTGATGGTGGCCAATCCGACCGTGAACATGGGCGGCGCGCTGCTGCTCACCAGTCTCGCCAAGGCGCGTGAGGCCGGCATTCCGGAAGAGCGGCTGGTCTATCCGCTCGGCGGCGCGTCGGCGGAAGAGCCGCGCGACTATCTCGTGCGGGACCAGTTCTTCGAGAGCCATCCGCAGACCGCGGTGCTGAAAGCGGTGATGGACCTGGTCGAAGGCGACGGCAGGAAGTTCGACGCGATCGAGCTCTATAGCTGCTTCCCCTGCGTGCCCAAGATGGCGCGACGCGCGCTGGGCCTGGGCCCTGACGTGCAGCCGACGGTCACCGGCGGGCTCACCTTCTTCGGCGCGCCGCTCAACACCTACATGACACACGCCGCTTGCGCGATGGTGCGCAAGCTCCGCAACGGTGCCAAGCTCGGCCTGCTCTACGGCCAGGGCGGCTTCGTCACCAAGCATCATGGCCTGGTGCTATCGCGCGCGGCGCCGAAGGAGGCGCTCAAGCAGGATACCAGCGTGCAGCGTGAGGCAGACCGCAACCGCCGCAAGGTGCCCGAATTCGTCGCCGAGGCCAGCGGCAAGGGCAAAGTCGAGAGCTTCACCGTGATCTACCGCGGCAATGGCGAGGTCGAACACGGCGTTGTCATGTTGCGCACCGAAGACGACCGCCGCACGCTCGGCCGTGTGCCCGCGAACGATGCGAAGACATTGGCGCATCTGTTGAGCATGGAGCGCACGCCGGTGGGCACGACGGGCGATATCGTCATGGCGAATGATGGCGTGCCCGAGTGGCGGGTGGCGTAAGATCGCGGAAATCGTAGGGTGGGCAAAGCGCAGCGTGCCCACCATCCGCACTCCGCTCGCGAAGGTGGGCACGCTGCGCTTTGCCCACCCTACGAGGGGAGAGCCGCCCTACCCCTTCACGTCCTGCTTTTCGGAGGCCGTGGTCGGCTTCTTTGCGCCGCCGCCGACCACGCGGACCTGGTCGCCGTCGTTGATGCCGTCGGGCGGGGCGATGATGATGCGGTCGTCACCGGTGAGGCCGGAGGCGATCTCGATCTCCTTGCCGAGGTCGCGGGCGATCGTCACCTTCTTGAACAGGATCTTGTCATCGGCGCCGACGGTCGCAACGCGCAGGCCGTTGCTGTCGAAGATCAGCGCGCTGGCGGGGATGTGCAGCGGAATGGTGTCGCGCTGCAACGTCAGCTTCACATTGGCATAGCCGCCGGGCATCAATTCACCGTTCGAATTGTCCAGCGCAAGCTGCATGCGCGTCGTTCCCAAGCTGACATCGACCGCCTGCGAGGAGGCCTCCACCGTCGCCGTGAAGGTGCGGTTCGGATATTCCGGCAGCGTGATGACGGCCTTGGCGCCCATCTTGATCGACGGCACGAAATTCTGCGGCACGTTCACATAGACGCGCAGCTTGGAGATATCGGAGACAATGAACATCGCCGGTCCCGCATTGCCCCCGGCATTGATCAGCGCGCCGACGTCGGTGTTGCGCTCGGTGACAACGCCGTCGAAGGGCGCGGTGATCTTCTTGTACCCCGCTAGCGCTTCCAGCCGCTCGACATTGGCCTGGCCGGAATTGACGGCGGCTTTCTTGTTGGAGAGATCGGCGGTGCGCTCGTCGATCTCCTGCATCGAGACGAAGTTGGAGGCGAGCAATGACCTGCGCCGGGTCAGCGTCGCTTCGGAGAGCTTGGCGCTGGCCTGCTGGCTGGCGAGATCGGCCCTGGCCTGCAGCAATTGCTGGTCGAGGTCGGGCGCCTCGATTTCGGCGATCACCTGCCCGGCCTTGACGCGGGCGCCGATGTCGACGCTCCAGCTCGTCAGGTAACCGGACACTCGCGCGAAGATCGGGGCGCGATAATAGGCTTCCAGCCGACCCGGCAGGTCGATCGTGGGATTGAGCACCTTGGCGCTGGGCGGCGCGACCGCGACGCTCGGGATGGCCTGAAATGGACCCCGATTGTGGGACCACGTGCTTAGTTGGAAGGGGCTGCTCCGTTTGATAGACGGAGCGCATGAT
>NZ_JBEGDB010000347.1:0-7226 GCF_043638955.1 Bradyrhizobium sp. 31Argb
CGCCAATACTGGATGCCGATCCGCTACGCACGCGCCCGCTGATCACTGCGGACGTGGGAGCTCTTACCGCTTACGATCGAATGGCCTATTTCGATCCTGCCGGCGGGGCCTGACCTCAGCTCGGACAAATTTGCGAACTGGCCAGTTCCAAAATAAAAATCCGCCGACCTACGGTGAACATTCAATTATCGAGCAACATCCGCTGGAAGCGCTGTTTTCTTATCGACGGGTCGCTTAGCTCCCCTGTAATGACTTCATAGTCCGCCAAAGCGGCCGTTCATACGCGATCCACGCACGCAATTGCGTCGATGCTAGCCTGCGAAGCAGTCTAGGCGCCAAAATCAAGAACAATGTTAGAGTGAACAAGACTACGGCGGAGAGAGTGTCAGTCAACCCCCATTGAAAGATAAAGCATTTTTGTCCCTCCTAGACCAAGACTCACCGTTTGAGCTACGGCCGGGAAATGGGGTTTGGAGCAGCTCAGGCACGAAGCAGGTTTGGATTGGCTCATCCCAACGGACACCTTCCGGATAGTATTTTACACTTGGATACTGCACCCGAATCCCTCCATGCAGTACCGCTTGGCGGTTTGCGCTGCATCCGAAGCGGTGCCGAACTATCCCTTACGATTGCTGCGGAACGCGGCTCCCGCGCCTGATCCACACGGCGATGGTGGGTCCGACGACTGCCACGACGCAAAGGGCCGAAAGCACGGCGCTGATCGGCCGCGTAACAAAGATCGTGAAATCCCCGCCGCTCAAAAAAAGCGTTTCGCGCAACGCCTTCTCGAAAATCGGGCCGATCACCAGCCCGAGAATCATCGGCGCGAGGTCAAAACCGATCTGGCGCAAAACCGAGCCGACGACTCCGAAGCCGACCAGAACGCAAAGGTCCCAGTAGCTGTTTCGCACCGCGTACACGCCGACGAAGCTGATGGCGAAAATGAAGCCGATCAATGCGTATTGCGGCACGCGCAGCAGCCGAACCCACATCCCGACCAGCGGCAAATTCAGAGCGAGCAGCGCCACATTGCCGATATACATGGACGCGAGGAGGCCCCACACGACGTCCGGATGTTGGGACAGCAGCAGCGGCCCGGGCTGTATGCCTTGAACGATAAGCGCCCCGAGCATCAACGCCACGTTCGGCGTGAAAGGAATCCCGAGACTCAAGACAGGCACCAGCGCGGAGGTTGCGACCGCATTGTTCGCCGCTTCCGGCCCGGCAAAGCCCTCGATCGCTCCCTTGCCGAACTCGTCCCGGTGCGTTCGGGCAATGGCCTTTTCGACGCCGTAGGACGCAAAGGTCGATGTGAGAGAGCCCGGGCCGGGCAACAGTCCGATAAGAAAGCCGATGCCCGACCCTCGCACGATGGCAGGCCACGCACGCGACCACTCGCGGCGTGTCGGGATCATTTCCCGCAAACGCACGGTGGTGGCACGCGGAAATCCTTCGTTCGAGGCGAGGACGTGGAACAGCTCGCTCAGTCCGTACAGGCCCAGCGCGACCGGCACGAGATCGAAGCCCAATGCCAACGTACTCGTGTTGAATGTAAAGCGCGTGTCTCCACTGACGGCATCGACGCCGATCGTCGCCAGAGCCATGCCGACCAAAAGCATGACCATGTTCTGGGCTGGATCGTTTCCAGTGATGCGCACCAGCGTCAAACCGCCCAAAAGCGCCAGAAGGCAGAACTCCGGAGACGAGAAGCGCAGCGCAACGTCGGCGAGCAGCGTGGTGAACAGGCTGAGCCCGACAATGCTGATCGTTCCGGCGATGAACGATCCCACGGCGCAAATCATCAAGGCAGCGCCGGCTCGCCCCTTTCTCGCGAACTCGTAACCATCGATCGTCGTGACGATAGATCCGCTTTCACCGGGGATCCGGAGGAGGATCGCCGTGGTCGATCCGCCATACATGGCACCGTAGTAAATCCCAGCCAACATGATCAGACCGGTCACTGCGGAAAAATGGATCGTGATCGGCATCAGGATTGCCATCGCGCCCAGCACGCCGAGACCTGGCAGAACGCCGGTAGCGGTGCCCACAAGCGCCCCGAGCAGTGCGGCCGCAATGTTCACGGGCTGGAGAGCCACGGCGAACCCGCCAAGCATGTTACCGAGCAGATCCATGATCAGCCCCTGAAAATGACAGTGAGAAGGGAGCCGAACGGCAGCGATACCTTCAGGCCCAATGAGAAGACAATCCAGAACGCAACAGGTGTTGCCACGCTGAGAACGACGGCGCTCGTCCATGGTGCGCCGGCAAGACGTCCCATCAACAGGAGGAAGACCCCCGTCGTCAGGAAAATCCCAAACAAGGGCAGCCCGACGATGAACATCACGCAAAGGGAAAAGGCGACCCCGACGCGCAGCGCCGCGCTGTCCCGGGGCCAGAGACCGAGATCAGCAGATGCGCCGCGGTTACGAACCGTCACGAATGCGCCAAATACCACCCAGCAGACCCCCACCACGACGGGTACGGCGCCGACGCCCGTTCCCGGTGGGTCGCCCATCGGCAGTTCGATGGCCTGATAGAGATAGAACAGTCCCGCAGCCGTCAGAATGAGCGATGCGAGCCTGATTCCCGTGGTCGATGCCGGAGCATTGGCCGCTGTCGAAGCCTCGGTCTTGATGACTATCGCCTGGTCCATCTGCGGCCTACTTTCCGCTCGGAGTCGATGGAGCCGTGGCGTTGAAGATCTCCGTGAACTGACGGGTCATCTTCTCGCCATCGGTGAATTGCACCTGAATATTCTGAGCGGTGAGCACCCGCACAAAGTCGGGATCAGACACGGCCTGCTTCACGGCCTCGACGATAACGCGACGTTTGGCCTCTGGAATTCCCTTCGGAGCATAGACCACGTAATCGCTGGTGGTGACGACGTCGTAGCCCAGTTCCTTGAACGTCGGGACATCCGGGTTCGAGCTCATCCGCTCGGGACCGAACACCGCCAACGGGCGCGCTTTTCCGACTTCGACCTGGGCCTTCAGCCCCGGCCAGGTGAGCGCCGCAAGTTCGGTGTTCTTTCCGAGGAAGGAGGCAACGCCGTCCGCATCGCCGCTATAGGGGACGAACCTCACGTTGATGTTCGCCTTCTTGGCGAAAGCGTCCCAGGTGTACTGATTGATTCCGCCCGCAATGCTGGCGACCTTCAGCTTCCCGGGGTTCTCCTTCGCGTACTTCACCACGTCATCCAGCGTCTTCAACGGCGAGTCCGCCTGAATACAGACGGTGTTGTAGACGATGCCAATACCGCCCAGAATATCGTACGTGCTGGGGTTTCCCCAGGACAATCCCTTGACCGTATGCACGGCGATCGTCATCGGACTGTTCGTTGCGACACCGATCTGGTATCCGTCCGGCTCGGCCGTGACGACGGCGGTGACACCGCGCGTTCCGGCTCCCCCGGCAATGTTCTCAATCGCAACCGGTTGCTTGAGCGGCTTTTCAAGCGCTCGTCCAAGCGCGCGGCCAATCGCGTCCGATCCGCCGCCAGCGCCGTAATTGACGGTCAGGGTGACCGGCTTCGTGGGAAATTGACCTTCGGCGGCGTGCGCGCACGCGCCGGCAAGGGAAAGACTAGCAGCGAAGTTCATTACAACTAGCATGCGCATCTTGAGCGATCCTCGAATTGTCCGGTGAACGATCTGAGGCCGGCTATCGACCGGGGCGCCCTCAACTCTGGACGCGCAGATTCGTCCCTTATCCAGGAACCGTTGCCTCGAGATCACGAGCTGACGATATTTTGATAATCACTTGTGTACAGGCACAAAACTCGTTCGCAAGCGCACAACTTGCGCGCAAATGAACTTGCGACTCAGGAATAGCGTTGCGCCGGCCGTCAGCCGGTGTGCATGGGTCCCGCCGCGCAGCCGTCCGAATGCTCTTTCTGACATCAGGCCCAGCCACGCTCCGTTACGATTGAAGGTTCGTCGGAGGGACGCGACCTATGTCGCCGGAACGACGCGTTCGCGGCGGTCAAGCGTCCTTCCACCAAAGTCAAACACGCGACACCGAAGCAGTCTTCATCGTGGCTTCCGTTTCCGTGTCGACCTTAAAGCCCTTCGCGGACAAATCACGACCGAGCGTCTCTGGAAGCAGAAGAGAGGCGATAATGAAGACAGTCGCAGCAGGAAGGGCCACCGCAACCATGCCGCTGAGCAAGCTTCCGCCGAAGTGGGCCGCCGCAAGAGGCACAATCACAGGCGCTATGCTGCCAAGCCCGCGACCGCCCATATAGAACGTCGACACCGCCGTCGCACGCAGGTTGACCGGATAGAGCTCAGATATCCAGACACCGGTCACGCCCAGCGCCACGTTGCCCATGCCGAAGGCGATGTAGAGCCAGAACATCGGCCACTCAAGCTTCGATCCGGCGTAGAGCTCGCTACCCCACAAGGCCATACCGACCAAAGACCCGATCCAAAACAGCGCGGGCACAAGAGCTCCGATGCGGCGGCCTGCCCTATCGTTGAGGAAGCCGTTCGCAAGATAACAGATGCCGCTGACCACGGAGAGCAACACAGCGGTCGAGCGAACGACATCACCAGGGGTATGCATGTCCCGCAGCAACAGCGTCGGAATGAAGGAGACGACGCTGTAGTAGCAGAGCATGTAGCTCATCAGCCACACAAAGGCGACGATGGTCTGCCGTGCAAGCGCGTTGCGGAATAGATCCGCAAGAGGAAGTGTACGGGCTTCTGCAGTAGCTCGGCCGGCCTTGCGTTGCGCCTCATACTCCAGCCAGATCTTGGATTCAGGCATGAAGAAGCGAATGAAGATAATCAGTAGGATGGGTACGCCGCCACTCAGCAAGCCGATTCGCCAGCTCCACTCGTCGCTGAACGTCGCAATCAGCCAGATGCCGACGATCGAAGCGGTGGATGATGCAATCACGGCGCAGCCCTGAAGCGCCGCCGCGCCCAGACCCCGGCTGCCCTTCTTCCAGGCCTCGTTGAAGAGCACCATGCCGACGCCGTACTCGCCGCCAAGACCGATGCCGGTGATGAACCGTAACACGGCAAGAGACCA
This sequence comes from Bradyrhizobium sp. 31Argb, assembly GCF_043638955.1. NCBI lineage: Bacteria > Pseudomonadati > Pseudomonadota > Alphaproteobacteria > Hyphomicrobiales > Nitrobacteraceae > Bradyrhizobium > Bradyrhizobium sp. 31Argb. The sequence continues at coordinate 5,035 of NZ_JBEGDB010000347.1, forward strand.
GTAATTCCATGCGAACGCCGAAATGATCGCGGCAATGGAAAACAATGCGATCGTGAGTTGAAGCGAGGTCTTTCGGCCAAGTCGATCACCGATGACGCCGAATAGCGCTCCGCCGATGGCCGATCCGAACAATGTGAGAGCTTGCAGCGAGCCGACCTCGGTCAGCGATAGCGACATCGATCGCTGGATCGCAGGCAAGAGAAACGGAAATATCAGAACGTCGTAGAAATCGAGTATGTAGCCCAGCATCGCTGAGATCATAATCGAATACCGTTGCCGCGGCGTGTAGTCTTCCGAACTTGAGATGGTTGCCGACATTTGACGCGTTTCCTGTTGGAGGATTGAAGTCGATAGACGTGACCGAGACACTTGCCGCGTCTTCGAGAGTCGAAATGCGACTTCGGTATCATTGGGAGTCGCGAACGCGACCCCGGCATCATTCGGAGTCGCATTCGCGACTCCGGGTTGCGTGCTTGATGCGCAGGGCCTAGCGGCCCGGCGCCCTCAGCTCGGGATAAGCAAACTCGCCCTTGTCGAGGATGTGGATATCGTCGAGCCACAGGCTGCAGCCGCGAAGCGGGATGTCCAAATGACACGGCGTGTCATTCGTACCGCCGAGCTCCGTGTTCGGACCCGTCGAGAACAGGACGTTCCCGTAGAAGGAGAGCGCATTCATGATGTGCTCCGACGAGAGCTCCTGGGAAGCCGCGATGTGGTGCCAGGTGGCACGCTCGTTCGACCCCCAGCCGATATGCGAGATCGCCCAGCCGCGCGGATCGCCGAAGCTGTCGATATAATTCTTGATGAGCAGCGCGTCGGTGCCTTCGCCCTTGAGGTCGACGATGTAGCCGTCCTTGATGGTCAGCGTGACCGGCGACTGGATGTAACGCTTGAACGCGCAGACGATGTCACCGGGCATCAGCACCACCGTGCCGTTGACCTCGCCGTCGGTCGCCTGAGTGAAGGCAAAGCCTGACGGGAAGTGATCCCAGCGCCCGGGCTCATCCGTGTATCCGTATTCGGAAATGACCGGGTATTGCTTCAGGCCATAAGTTACATCCGTTCCGCCGGGCGACGTGATCCGCATTTTGCTGGCCGACTGCAGGAGGGTTCGAGAGAGCTCCGTTCGCCGGCGCAGATCTTCGGTCGGGAACATCTTCTTGAGGATGTGGAATGGCTCCATCACGCGCAAGATGCGCGTGCCCGCTTCCTGAATTTCGGCTTGCTCACGAGAGAACAGCAACCCCAGGAGATCGATCACCATATCCACGCGCTTGAGCGTATCGATCGCCGGCTGGTTGCCCGTGAGCGCATGCCGGCCCTGCAAGCCCGCGACCTTGCCCTGGCCGTACTTGGGCACGTTGAGATGAAAGGTCGTTGCGCCCAGGCTTTGCGCGGCCAGCATGAAGGCTTGGGCGTATTCCTGCTGATCCTCGCCGCCGCTCAGGACCGCAACGACTTCGCCCTTCTTCACCTTGCAGAGCGTCAGCTCGGCCTTGAAGAGCTCAAGCATTTCAACATCAACGATTTGTCGGGACATCTTCACTGATCTCCTGTTTGCCGAACGTAGACACGCGGCTGTCGAACCGATCGCGCGGTCGCGCTAGAAGCTCTTCAACGATCGAAAGGAAGCCCTCGGTATCGTCGATCTGCATTTGGTGACCCGCGCTTTCCAGCGTCCTGATCGCGATGGACGGCAGCAATCTGCGAATTTCTGTTTCATCTTCGGGCCGAATGACCCCTCCCCGCCCGGCGACGATCAATGCGGTGGGGACGCTGAGATGGGCGAGGTCGTGGTGAATATCATCGTGATGAAAGCCCTTGTGGCTCTCGATAAGCGCGCGCTCGTCGCAGGTATGCATCCACTCGGCCCGGGTGCGGATGTGCTGCTCGGGCCACCGCGGAGCAGAGGGGCTTCGCAGCGCCGCGTCGGCTTCTCCACGCTTCGCGCTTTGAAGCAATTTGAGAAGCGGTTCGACCGGAATCGGATAGGCGCGACGTCCAGGACCGGAGACCGGCGGATCGACCAGTATCAGTTGGTCCATGGACGATGGCCGCCAACGCGCGGCGCGGATTCCGATGCGGCCGCCCATCGAGTGGCCCAGCAGCGTATAAGGGCCTAGTGGTCTATCACAGTGATTTTGACTCTTTGGGGGTGGCTGGATAGGCGCGGCCGAGTTTGGCGCGAGCTT
>NZ_JBEGDB010000348.1:0-7163 GCF_043638955.1 Bradyrhizobium sp. 31Argb
AGGCTTCCTCCTAAAAGAAAGCCTTGAATCACGTTCAATCTGATTTGAGAATCCCAAGAGTCCACACGGCCTAGTGTGTCAGCTCGGGCAGGAGCTTCCTCGCTGCCAATCAATTGATCCAACGCCCCTATCCACTGCGCGGTGTCGCGGCATGCGAGTTGGCTGCTGCCGACCGCCTCGAGCGTGCGTGCATAAGAAGGGTTTTGGAGGCAATGACGGGTAAGCGTGCAACTCCCTGGCTTGGCCGGGTGAGAACGCTCGATATAGCGCGCCGCATCTTTGACCATGTCAAGGTCGTCCCATGGGAGCGGGCGAGTTGGTCAGACACCACTACTCAGGGAGATTTGGCGGTCATTCCGATTGATATGGACAACTGCATCACTGCCGGAAAGCCAGGCAACAAACTGGCTCTTCTTTGTCGCGCCGGCGCGCCGCGAAAGTCGAACAGCGGTTGTCGCTGAAAACCTTTCGAATACCACGCAATCCCACGCACTAGTTGTTTCGGATTGCTGCGCGGGACCGAGAGAATCGATCAAGTCCGTAGACGACCCCGAGTTCGCAACTCGCCCCAACCGGGGCCAAACTCAGAACAGACTCTCCCCTTATAAACGAGGGCAAACAGGGGAGCAGGTCACTTTAGTTAGATGCCACGGACTGCTTGTGCAGCGCGGGTTGCACCAGTTTTGCGCGAATGATACGAGGCTTTCTCGCGGAATGGTCATGATACGTGGGGGAGCTTATATTGGTTGATATCGGGATTTGCCGCAGGTACCCGCTTCTTTTTTGGATCGGCGCGCTGATCATCTTTCTGCAGGCATACCGAGTGCCGGTTATACCGATGCTCCCGGGGCTGGACGAGTCATTTCCTTACATCTTGAACCTCGGGGCTTCCACCGGGGCGCGGTTTGGAACCGATATCATCTATACCTACGGACCGCTCGGATTTCTCCTCGCAATCGAAGACGTCGGCAGCAATTTCACGGTGGGGTACGTCTTCTGGACCATCGTGTATTCAGCTTTTGCGGCGGCAATGAGCTACTTCGTCGTCAGCCGTACACAGGCCTGGAGCGCGATCCTGGGACTTGCCCTCGGCGCAGTTGTATCCGGCTACATCGATATCGAAAGACTGCCGTCGTGCTTCGTCATGCTGCTGTTATTTCTGGGGTATGAAGAACCTCGGTTTAGGACCCCGATCATCGCATGCTGCGGACTGATAGCTGCTGTCGGGCTCTTGATGAAGGTGACGATTGGCGTCAGCTGCCTCGGTGCCATAATCGCAAGCACGCTGGTACCGTTCACCTCAATTCGCCAGATCTCTCGACGCGCCGCTGTCGCAATCATATCAACCGCGGTGAGTTTCTGTGTCGCCTGGATTATCCTCAGTGGATCCGTCGAAGGAATTTCCTCATATTTCTACAACTCACTGCAATTGTCCGCCGGATATACCGCGTCAATGAGCGCCTCTCGAGCAAACGAGAGACTAAGCTTAAGCCTGTTCTTGTCGGCTATGGCGCTGCTCGCGATCTTCGCTGGACTGCTGCCCCGCTGGCGCAACTTGCATGCGCTGGCAACCATAATTCCATTGGTCGCCATCGCCTGGAAACATGGCGTCGTTCGATACGACGCTCACGTTTTCGCGCTCGTTATCATCCTGGCGTTCTCGACGTTCTGCGTCTCGATCTTGCATCTGAGCAAATCGCCAGCCTCGGCGAGTAACACAATAAATGGTTGGTTCACCCTTGCCTTCTACCGACCTACGATCGGCATCCTCGGGGCGACTGCCATCACACTCCTGGCCGCAACAGCACTTGACAATGCTAATCTCAAGTTCACGCCTAGAATTGCTGGCGGGCTGGAGCCGTTGGCTCACCTCCGTCACTATTCGCAGTATCGATTGTACCTCCGGCAGGTCTCAGACTCACAATTGGCGGGTTCTCGGCTCGAGGCCGATACTCTGAATCGCATCGGCAAAAAGACGGTCGACGCATATTCCTATGAACTCAGCCTTGTGGCTGCCAATCCCCAACTGAACTGGCGCCTCAAGCCGGTTTTTCAGCATTTCAATGCCTTTACGGAACATCTCGATAGCCTCAACGCCGATTTTTTGCGGGGTCCAAACGCGCCAAGCTTTCTGATCATGCATCATCCGAGAGACTCGATCGCCGGAGTCGACGACCGTCACCAACTTTTCGATGATCCGATCGCGTTCCTGCAGGTGATGCGACACTATCGAACAGTGTTCGTGGAGAATGACCCTTCAAAACTTCAGGTTGGCTTGCTGGAACGCCTCTCGGACGCGGAGCGAGGTTTTAGCGAGCCGACGCCTTTCAAGTCGGAACTGGCGCGCTGGAACAAAACGATTTATTTGCCTCCGACGCCGACCTCGGCAATTCTGCGGGTCAAGGTTGATCTCACCAAATCTCTTTCCTCGAAACTCAAAGAGGCACTCTTCCGCCTCAGCCCGATACACCTCGTCTACATCCTTTCGGACGGCACCGAGCAAAGATATCGGCTGATGCCGCCGCACCTGATGACCGGCGTCTGGATAGCTCCGCTCTTTGAGAATTATTCCACGCTCTATAAATTCCTCGGTGGCCTCGATTGGGAAGGACCGAAGGTCGTTGCGATCCGCTTCGAGAGCGAGAACCTTAGCGACTACAACGAGCCCTTCTCCGTGTCCTGGGAGAAGATAGACTGCGACGAGGGTACTCCGTGCCAACCGGCGTCTTCGCGATTTGTTTCGACTTTCGCTGATGGGCGGAAAGGTGTCCCATCCCTCATTCGGACCACGATCACCGCGGAAATTCCCACTCCGGCTCACACCATCCGAGCAATTGACGTTCGTCTATCCACCTACGGACAAATCAACAAGGGGCTCTTGACCCTTTCAGTGCTCGACGACAACGGGAACGTTCTGGGCAAGTCACGGTTGAACGCCGCACTTGTGCGCGACAACAACTATGCCATGTTCACCTTCGAACCGATCATTCAAATCAGCGGCGGAAAGACCTTGCTGCAATTGTCCTATGAACCGGTCGGCCAGGGACTGATAGCCGCCTGGAAGAGTTCTGAGACCGCCCAGGACCTCGATTTTCGAGCTTATGGCGATTAAGTGCTTGTGCCGAAAACGATAGGTCCAACCGCATCGATAGGCGGCGCCAAGCCGGTCCGAAGGGCGACTTGCTTACAATCAGGTTAGGCTGCTAGACATCATGGTCTGGGTAACGAGGGGATCCTAATGTCGCCAAGAGAGCCAATAACGCGCCATTTTGGCTATGACATTCCAATCCGCCTGATGAACCTTACCGGAGGGGGCCCTGACACGTTTGAGCCGATGTGCGAATTCCATATGGCCGCTCTCAAAGAGCACACCCCGATCGATCCAGATCATGCTGTTCTAGAGATCGGTTGCGGCATCGGACGGGACGCGATCCCGCTTACAAATGTCCTCAGCGCGAAGGGCAGCTATATCGGCGTTGATATCGTTAAGGACTCGATCCGATGGTGCAGCGACAATATCACTGTAAGGCATCCAAACTTCAAATTTGTCCATTTCGATATTGGCGACCAGCTTCATAATCCTGGCGGCACGATGAGAACGACCGACGTGAGGCTTCCACCGCCAGATGCCTCCATCGATCGAATTATCCTATGGTCGGTCTTTACGCACATGAGGAAGGTGGATATCGCGCACTATCTTCGCGAATTTGCCCGCGTGTTGAAGCCCACCGGCACCGCCTTTGCGACGTGGTTTATTGTGAACGACGAAATCCTCGCGAAGGCAAGAACAGTCAATCTCACGCCGTTCAATCTTCGTTTCGAGCACGTCCTAGAAGAAGGCTGTTTGATCAACGATCCAAAATCGCCAATGGGCGCCGTCGCCTATATAGACACCGAGATGCAAGCGCTTGTAGCTTCGTCCGGACTGGAGGTCGTTGGTGATGTTCTTCCTGGTCAATGGTCCGGATACTTCGATATTCCAAAGGGAGGGCAAGACGCGACTATTCTGCGGCGCAAGCGCTAATCAAGACGCTACGCAGTCATATTGCTCATCGAAGCGGTGCCGACACCGTTTCCGGCACCGCTATTAGAAAACCTTTGTTCCACACTCGTGTGGGTGCTCATTCTCACGGTCCAATTGGAGCTACCCCCCAAAGAGATTCCAACCACGAGCCGGCTGAGAAAAGGCCGGACGGCAACGAAGGAAATGCTGCCGATGCAGCCGGGCGATGTGCCCGCGACCTACGCCGATATCGACGATCTCGCGCGCGACATCGGGTTCAAGCCTGCGACCACGATTGAGGATGGCATCGAACGATTCGGGAACTGGTATCGCGAATATCACAAGGTCTGAGCGAGGACTGCCCCCCGTTCACCTGTCCGGGAGCCGTCTTAATCAGAAGATCGGGATAGATGGCTCCGGGTTCAGCCGGTTTTCTGCACTTCCGCCTTGATCCGCAAGGGATTTTCTTAATATAGGATGGAGCGGTCAAGGGGCGCATCAGCAGCGACTATGGGGTGCTGTGAAGGCGCCAGGGAGGAGAAGCATCCTGCATGAGGACGCCGGAATCAGATGATCCACAACCCTTTATCCATCCGAGCGCCGTGGTCGAGGAGGGGGCGAAGGTCGGCAAGTTCACCAGGGTCTGGTATTTCTCCCACGTCGCGCCAGGTGCGGTGATCGGCGAGAACTGCAGCCTCGGCCAGAACACCTATGTCGAGCGCAATGCCATCGTCGGCAATGCGTGCCGGCTTGGCAATTCGGTCTCGATCTTCTCGCATGTCGAGCTCGAGGATTTCGTGTTCTGTGCGCCGTACATGGTGTTTACCCACATCTCCTTTCCCCGTGCCGCGGTCAACCGCCATGCTGTCTTCAAGAAGACGCTGGTGAAAACTGGCACCACGCTTGGCGCAAACTCCACCGTGGTTCCCGATATTACCTGTGGCGTCGGCACTTTCCTCGCTGCAGGCGCAACGCTGACCAAGAGCTCGAAGGATTGGTCAATGATGGTGGGAACGCCTGCGCGGCAGGTCGGCTGGGTGAGTGCGTTTGGCGAGAAGATCGATCTGCCGCTAAGCGGTCAGGGCGAATGGCGCTGCAAGCATACCGATGACCTCTATGTTCTGAACGGCTCGGAACTGGTACGACACCCTGGCCCTAAGGACATCCTCAAATATGAGCCGGGCCAACGCCTGATCCGCATGGAGGTCCGCTAGGCGTCTCGTCCGTCATCTTGATCAGCTTTGGTCTTTTTCGATTGCAGGAGCGGTTTCACGAACCGCTCCAAATTCTGACCTGAAAACAAGTATCCTTTCAGCCCGGCGGCGCGCGCCGCCTCTAGATCGGTAGGCTTGTCCCCGACAAGAATGCTCCGGTCGATGTCAATCGGGAAGCGCTTCAATAGATCGGTTATCATGCCCGGTGCAGGCTTGCGTCGGTCACTGATCTGACGATAGCGTTCTATCGTAGCTTCAGGATGATATGGGCAATATTCGAACGCATCTATACGGGCTCCGATCTTCGCCAACTCGGCTGCCATCCACTCATGTAACGCGGTCACTTGAGTTTCGTCGTATAGCCCTCTGGCGACGCCCGACTGGTTGGTGATCACAAAGGCGAAGTATCCCGCATCATTGACGGCTTTTACTGCCTCGCGTGCGCCCTCTATCCATTTCAACTTGCCGATCTCGAATACATAGCCGGTATCTTCGTTCAGCACTCCGTCACGATCGAAAAAGACTGCTGGTCTTCTTGCGGCCATCCAATTCTGCCTATCGATGCTCAGTGCCTAACGCCAATTAGAGTTTTCTTGCCGATAATTTGTCGCAAGTCCATATTTCCTCGAAGTCTCTATCAACTCCTTTCGTCCGATATCACTTTGCCGTCGTTCGGCAGCGCGCCGGCGCCGACCAGTTCGACATTGCCGCCAAGCTTGGTCACCGTCCGCAAGGTCGCTGCGAGCTCGCTCTGAAAGGCTGTGCTCGCCGCGGCTGTTTCTGCCTTCAGCGTCATCACGTCGGTCTCGCCGGAACGTGTCACGACCAGGCGCAGCCGCCCGAGCTCCGGATGGCGTTTGCCGATCTCGGCGATCTGTTCGGGGCGCACGAACATGCCTTTGACCTTTGTCGTCTGATCGGCGCGCCCCATCCAGCCCTTGATGCGCATATTGGTACGCCCGCACGGGCTTGCCCGGGCAGGGCCGCGGTAAGGTCGCCAAGTGCGAGGCGGATCCAGGGGTGGTGCAGGTCGAGGGAGGTGACCACCATCTCGCCGACGTCACCCTCCGCCACGGGGGCGCCGGTGCCGGGCCTGACGATCTCGAGGATCAGGTCCTCGTTGACCACCATGCCGTCGCGGGCCTCGGTCTCGAACGCGACCATGCCCAGATCGGCGGTGCCGAATGCCTGATAGGCCTCGATGCCGCGCAACTTGATCTCCTCCTGCAGCGATTTCGGAAAAGCCGCCCCCGACACCAGCGCGCGCTTGATCGAGGAAACATCGCGCCTGGCGCTCTCGGCTGCATCGAGCAGGATCTTCAGGAAATCGGGCGTGCCACTGTAGCCGATCGGCCGGTAGGCCTCGATCAGCTCGAATTGCTGCTCGGTATTCCCGGGGCCCGCCGGGATCACGGCGCAGCCGAGCGCGCGGGCGGAGGTATCGAAGATGAAGCCACCGGGGGTAAGGTGGTAGCTGAAGGTGTTGAGCACCACGTCGCCCGGACGAAAGCCTGCCGCGAACAGCGCCCGCGCCCCGCGCCAGGCGTCGGCCTGGGCAGCCTCAGGCTCGAAGATCGGTCCCGGTGACGTGAACAGGCGCGCAAACGATCCTGGCGGCCCGGCAACGAGGCCGCCGAAGGGCGGGGCGGCCTTGTGCAGGGCCGGGAGTTCCGACTTGCGCAGCACCGGCAGGCGCGCCAGCGCGGCGCGGCTGGTGATGGTGGCAGGATCGACGCCTTCGAGGCGCTCGGCATAGGCCGGAGCCGCCATGGCCCGCCGCAGGACCTCCGGCAGGCGGGCGAAGAGTTCCGCCTCGCGCTGGGCGGGATCGCGGGTTTCGCGGGCGTCATAGTGATCCGTCATGGGTCATCCGTGAGCGTCATCCGGCGACCACGCACTGAGGGCTGATCTGGTCGGCTAGGAAGATCTCGTGGATTGTTTCGTCA
>NZ_JBEGDB010000349.1:0-7140 GCF_043638955.1 Bradyrhizobium sp. 31Argb
TGCCTGCGTCCACGATCTTCGAATCATGGTTGCCCATGGATTCAGAATCCTCAGTCAATTACAACTGTAATGCTAGAATGGGTTTGAAATCCCCGGGGCCGATTTTTGGCTTTCGCGCGTTGACCGCCGATAGCGGGACCTTTAGGTTCCGCGCCCAAGCCAATCAACCCCCTAATTTCAAAGCGAAAGAGGATCGATGAAGGTTCTTGTGCCGGTAAAGCGGGTCGTCGACTACAACGTCAAGGTCCGCGTCAAGAGTGACGGATCGGGCGTGGAGCTCGCCAATGTCAAGATGTCGATGAACCCGTTCGACGAGATCGCGGTCGAGGAAGCGTTGCGGCTGAAGGAAGCCGGCAAGGCGACCGAGGTCGTGGTGGTGTCGATCGGCCCGGCGCAAGCTTCCGAGACCATCCGCACGGGACTGGCGATGGGCGCCGACCGCGGTATCCTGGTCAAGGCCGAGGGCACGGTGGAGCCGCTCGCAGTCGCCAAGCTCCTGAAGTCGGTGGTCGAGGCGGAGAAGCCCGGCCTCGTCATCCTCGGCAAGCAGGCGATCGACGACGATAGCAACCAGACCGGCCAGATGCTGGCCGCGCTGCTCGGCTGGTCGCAGGCGACGTTCGCCTCCAAGCTCGAGGTCGAAGGTTCTGACTTCAAGGTGACGCGCGAAGTCGACGGCGGCCTGCAGACCGTGAAGCTGAAGGGCCCGGCGATCGTCACCACCGACCTCCGCCTCAACGAGCCGCGCTACGCCTCGCTGCCCAACATCATGAAGGCGAAGAAGAAGCCGATCGACGACAAGAACGCCGCCGATTACGGCGTCGATCTCACGCCGCATCTCGAAATCCTCAAGACTTCGGAACCGGCAGGCCGCAAGGCGGGCGTCAAGGTCAAGGACGTCGCCGAACTGGTGTCGAAGCTCAAGACCGAAGCCGGGGTTCTCTAAATGACGACATTGCTGATTGCCGAACACGAACACGAGAAGCTGAAGGACGTCACCAACAAGGCGCTGACCGCCGCCAGCCAGTTGGGCGGCGACGTGCATGTGCTGGTCGCCGGCGGCGGGGCGGGCACCAAGGCCGCGGCCGAAACGGCGGCGAAGCTCGCCGGCGTCAAGAAGGTGCTGGTCGCTGAAGGCGAGGCCTATGCCCACGATCTCGCCGAGCCGCTTGCCGCGCTGATCGTCTCGCTAGCGCCGTCTTATGATGCGATCGTCGCGCCCGCGACCTCGCGCTTCAAGAACGTGATGCCGCGCGTCGCGGCCCTGCTCGACGTCATGCAGGTTTCCGAGATCATCAAGGTGGTCGCGCCTGATACCTTCGAGCGTCCGATCTATGCCGGTAACGCGATCCAGACGGTGAAGTCCAAGGACGCCAAAAAGGTGATCACGGTCCGCACCTCGACCTTCGCGGCGGCGGGCGAGGGCGGCAGCGCGCCGGTCGAGACGGTGGCGGCTGCGGCCGATCCCGGTCTCTCCAGCTTCCTCGGCGAGGAGGTCGCCAAGAGCGACCGTCCGGAGCTCACCTCGGCCAAGATCATCGTCTCCGGCGGCCGCGCCATGCAGAGCCGGGAGAATTTCGCCAAGTACATCGAACCGCTGGCCGACAAGCTTGGTGCCGGCGTTGGCGCCTCGCGTGCCGCGGTCGATGCCGGCTATGCCCCGAACGACTGGCAGGTTGGCCAGACCGGCAAGGTGGTGGCGCCGGAACTTTATGTCGCGGTCGGCATCTCCGGCGCGATCCAGCATCTGGCCGGCATGAAGGACTCCAAGGTGATCGTCGCGATCAACAAGGACGAGGACGCGCCGATCTTCCAGGTCGCCGATTACGGCCTCGTCGCCGACCTCTACCAGGCGGTTCCGGAGCTCACCGAAGCGCTCGGCAAGCTCGGAAAATAAGCAAAGAGAACACCGGCCGGATGGTTCAGCCCCGGCCGGTGTTCTGTTTTTGAATGGCGTTTTCCGGCGAAGCAGGTACCCTCTCGCCGAAGCATGATCTCTACCCGGAGCGCCGCGTTGGCGCTAAGTGGGCGCCGGTTTAGGAAAAGATCATGCACTAACGTAAGACTTCTCGGATATTGGGGACATTGTAGGGACTTGGGCTAGGCGCGATGGACGCGCTGTCCCGGTGGATGACAACATGACGGTCGCAATCAAGAAGGTCGGCGTGATCGGCTCGGGCCAGATGGGTAACGGCATTGCCCATGTGGCGGCGCTTGCGGGTTTCGACGTGCTGCTCAACGACATTTCCGCCGATCGCGTGAAATCGGCGCTCGCAACCATCAACGGCAATCTGTCGCGCCAGGTGGCCAAGAAGTCCATCACCGAGGAGCAGCGCAAGCAGGCGCTGTCCCGGATCGTCGCGACCGAAAGCCTCGACGAACTGGCGGATTGCGATCTTGTGATCGAGACCGCGGTCGAGAAGGAAGAGACCAAGCGCAAGATCTTCCACGATCTCTGTGCGATCCTGAAGCCGGAGGCGATCGTCGCCTCCAACTCCTCCTCGCTCTCGATCACGCGGCTCGCTGCCTCCACCGATCGCCCCGAGCGCTTCATCGGCATTCATTTCATGAATCCGGTGCCGCTGATGGAGTTGGTCGAGCTGATCCGCGGCATCGCCACTGATGATGCGACCTTCGACGCTGCCAAGACGTTCGTCGGCAAGCTCGGCAAGCAGGTCGCGGTATCAGAGGATTTTCCGGCCTTCATCGTCAACCGCATCCTGCTGCCGATGATCAACGAGGCGATCTACACGCTCTATGAGGGCGTCGGGAATGTCGAGGCGATCGACGCGGCCATGAAGTTAGGGGCCCACCATCCGATGGGCCCGCTGGAACTCGCCGATTTCATCGGGCTGGACACCTGTCTGTCGATCATGCAGGTGCTGCATGAGGGGCTCGCGGATTCAAAATACCGGCCGTGCCCGCTCTTGGTGAAATACGTCGAGGCCGGCTGGCTCGGCCGCAAAACCCAGCGTGGTTTCTACGACTACCGCGGCGAAAAACCAGTCCCGACGCGCTAGAGCATATCCGGTTCTGATTGCATCCGCTTGAAAACGCTTTAGCGGTTCTGCCCGGGCACCCACAACACGTCGCCGGCGCCCTTGTCGTTCTGGAAGCGGCTGGCGACAAACAGGAAATCCGACAGGCGGTTCATATATTGGATGCCAGCCTCGCTGACCGGCTCGTCCGGCCTGGCCGCAAGTTCCACCATCATCCGTTCCGCCCGGCGGCAAATCGTGCGGGCGAGGTGCAGATAGGCCGCAGCCGGGGTACCGCCGGGGAGCACGAAAGAGGTTAACGGCGCAAGCTCGGCATTCAGCGTGTCGATGTCGCGCTCGAGCCGCTCGACCTGGCTCGCCAGCATCCGCAAACGCTCCGCCTTGCCCTCGCGCTGGGGCACCGCGAGGTCGGCGCCGAGATCGAACAGGTCGTTCTGGATCAGGCCGAGCATGCGGTCGAGCGCGGAGTTATCCGCAAGATGAAGCCGCACCACGCCGATCGCGGCATTGGTCTCGTCCACCGTGCCGTAGGCGCTGACGCGCAGATCATATTTCGGCCGCCGCTCGCCACTTCCGAGCGCGGTCGTGCCGTCGTCGCCGGTGCGCGTATAAATCTTGTTGAGCACGACCATGTTCAGCTCCGTGACTATCCCTCCTGCAGGGAGAGGTAAGAACTAGCGCCCCATCGCCCAGACCGCGAGCATCGCGATCACGATGGCGACGAATTGCAGCAAGACGCGCAGCCGCATCAATTTCTGCGAGGTGTTCGGCGAGCCGCCGCGCATCATGTTGGCGAGACCGAGCAGCAGGACCACCCCGACGGCGCCGACCGCGATCGGGAGAATGAACGTACTTAAGAAGGATGCCATCTACGCTACATAACACCGCGATATCCGAAGCGCCACATGGGGCAAATGCAACGATCTGGCGTTTGGCGCGATTATATCGGAAGCTGGTGTGCGGCTTGGGCTGGCCGGATCAGGGTGGGAAGTGAAGCAGGTTCGCTACGTCTACAGCGTCGTGATGGATGCGTTCTACACGTTCCTCGCCGACGACGGCTGGGCGATTGCGAGCCATATCGCGCTGTCGACCCTGATGGCGCTGTTCCCGTTCCTGATCGTGCTGACGTCCCTCGCCGGCTTTTTCGGCTCCAAGGAACTGGCCGACCAGGCCGCCAGCCTGCTGCTGCAGACTTGGCCGAAACAGGTCGCAGACACGCTGTCGAGCCAGGTCCACGACGTCCTGACGACCACGCGCGGCGACATCCTCACCATCGGCGCGGCGCTCGCGGTCTATTTCGCGTCCAACGGCGTCGAAGCGCTGCGGGTGGCACTGAACCGCGCCTATGCCGTCGTCGAGCGGCGGCGCTGGTACTGGCTCCGGCTCGAATCGATCGGCTACACCCTGATCGCCGCCGTCACCTCGCTCGCGATGGCGTTCCTGATCGTGCTCGGTCCATTGACACTGGAGACGGCACGGCGCTTCATTCCGTTCTTCGTCGAGAGCAACGAGCGCATCCTCAACATTACACGTTACGGCATCACGATCACGGCGCTGACCGTCGCGCTGCTCATCCTGCACGCCTGGCTGCCCGCGGGGCGCCGCAGCTTCCTGCAGATCCTGCCCGGCATCATCTTCACCATGGTGGCTTCGCTGATATCAGGCATCGTGTTCGGCCAGTACCTGGCGCGCTTCGCCAACAATTACGTCACGATGTATGCGGGGCTCGCGTCGGTGATCATCGCGCTGGTGTTCCTGTATTTCATCGCCGCGATCTTCGTCTATGGCGGCGAGTTGAACGCGGCGATCATCAAGTCGCGTCTGCCGAAGGGCGTATCGCTTCAAGCAGCGCAGTCGCTAAAGCACGCGGACTCACAGGCTTGACCAGGAACGCGTCGGCGCCGGCCGCGCGCGAGGCCGCCTCGTCCTCGCTGCGGCCGGAAATCCCGATGATAGGAATGCGGCCGAGCGGCGGCTGAAGCGCGCGGATACGCCTGATCGCCTCGACCCCGTCGATGCTGGGCAGCACCATATCCATCAGCACGGCGTCGAAGGCGCCCTGCGTGAGCCGCTCCGGCGCGGCTTCGCCCTCGCCGATGAACTCCGCCTGATGGCCGAGCTCGGTGAGGATGGTGTTGAGCACGACGCGGCCGAACGGATTGTCCTCGACGCTGAGCAGCCGCAGCGCGCGCGGCGACCCCGCCGGGACGTCGCTCCCTGCATCGCCTTTGGATGCGGCCGGTTCGCCGGCGGACGCCAGCACGATCGTCAGCGTGAAGGTGGTGCCGCCACCCCGCCGCTGCCTGGCGACGATGTCGCCACCCATGGCCCGCGCAAGCTGCTTGACCGAGGAGAGACCGAGGCCCGCGCCGCCAAAGCGCGAGGCGACCCGAACGTTGGCCTGCGAGAACGGACGGAACAGACGCTTGATCTCGGCGAGCGAAAGCCCGATGCCGCTGTCGGAGACGGCAAAGGCGACCCCGACCTTGCCTTTCACGGCGCGCATCGGCGTGACCTCGAGCGCGACTGTTCCCCGCTCGGTGAACTTGACCGCGTTGTCGATCAGGTTCTCCAGCGCCGCACGCAGCCGAATGGAATCGCCGACGGCGAAGGCGGGCAACTTTTCGGAGATATCGACCGAGGGCTGCAGGCCCTTGGCCGCCGCCCGCCCGGCGAGTGAATTCCCGGCGTTGCGGGCAAGCGTGCGCAGGTCGAAGAAATCCTGCCGGATCTCGAGACCGGGGCCACGGCTTCGCGCCGCATCGACGAACAGGGTCGCAAGGCTCGCCAGATGCTCGGCGCCGGCCTGGATCGTATCGACCCAGCGCCGCTCGCGCGCGTCGAGGTCGGAGGTCGCGAGCAGGTTGCTGATTGCGAGAATGCCGGTAAGCGGGGTGCGGACCTCATGCGCGAACGCCGCCAGCGCGGTTTCGACCACGCCGGGCCCTGCCTCCGCAGGCGCGCGCACGCGGCGTGCTTTTGCCGCCTTCAAGACACGCTTCCGCGACGGCGTCTTCTTGGGATGCCGAATGGTGCGCCCAACGCGCGATCTTGCCGCCATGATTCCCGTGAACCCTGCCCCGGCCGGCAGAATGGCATGCCGAGGCGGCCGGTGTCACGGAGACCTTTGGCCGACGGCCCTGGTGGTTCTAAGACAAGCCAACGAGACGACGGATATCAGCGGGCGTCGCGCCGTCGGCGCGCAGTTCCCGCAAGGCGGTCGCCTTGGTCGACTTCGACAGTTTCTGCCCGGCCGAATCGTGGATCAGCCGGTGGTGCCGGTAGGCTGGCGGTCCGATCCCGAGCAGCGCCTGCAGCAGCCGGTGCACGCTGGTCGACCAGAACAGGTCCTGCCCCCTGATAACGTCGGTCACCCCCTGCAGGGCGTCGTCGATCACGACCGAGAGGTGATAACTGGTCGGCGTCTCCTTGCGCGCCAGGATGACGTCACCCCACGCCTCCGGCCGGGCGGGTACGGTTCCGTGCTCGCCGGCCGGCCCCTCGCCCTGTTCGGTCCAGGTCAGATCTTTGACCCGCGCGCGAGCCGCCGCCATATTCAACCGCAGCGCGTAAGGCGTCCCGGCCTCGATCAACCGCAGCCGGTCGACCGCCGGCAACGATCGCGCGGCGCCCGGATAGAGCGGCGCACCATCGGGATCGCGCGGCCATGGTCCAGCCGCCTCGCGCTCGGCGACCAGACGTGCGATTTCAGCGCGGCTCTCGAAGCTCGGATAGAGCAAGCCCTGCGCGGTCAATTGCTCGACCGCCTTGCGATAGGCATCGAGATGCTCCGACTGACGCCGCACCGGCGTCTCCCAGGCGATGCCAAGCCACGCAAGGTCCTCGTAGATCGCAGTCTCGAACTCCACCCGGCAGCGCGTCGGATCGATATCCTCGATCCGCAGCAGGAATCGTCCCCCGCCCTCGCGCGCGAGATCAAAATTCAACAACGCCGAAAAAGCGTGGCCGAGATGGAGATAACCGTTCGGGCTCGGCGCGAATCGGAAAACGGGTGGCGACATTGTATTGGAATTCGTCATTGCCGGGCTTGACCCGGCAATCCATCCTCTAGGCCGTGTGGACTCTTGGGATTCTCAAATCAGATTGAACGTGATTCAAGGCTTTCTTTTAGGAGGAAGCC
>NZ_JBEGDB010000034.1:0-47705 GCF_043638955.1 Bradyrhizobium sp. 31Argb
GCTTCCACAACGCCGTTTTGTAGATGGGTCTCATCCTCTTGGCTTCCTCGCCGCAAGCATGCGGAAGGTGGGTACGGATCAGCCGATCCGACCGGATATGAGGTGATGCAGTGAGCTGCAGAAATCTTCGGAAGCCAATCCTCACCCGGGGCCCGGTCGTCGCGCTGCGCTGCGCTACGCATGGCTCCGCGCGCCGCCCTCTCACCGCAAAAACCCGACCCACACCCGTTCGTTGAGAGCCTTGACTCACAAAGCCCCATATGAGGGTGGGCAAAGCGGAGCGTGCCCACCATCCACGTTCGGTGCAAGAAAGGTGGGCACGCTCCGCTTTGCCCACCCTAACGGCAGTGCCCTACTCGGCTGCCATCTGGCGCGGGGCCGGCGGCGGGTTGGCCAGGTCGGCGGCGAGTTGGGCGTAGCGGGCTTTTGCGTCCTGCACCGCCTTTTCCTTCACCGGGCCGTAGCCGCGGATGCGGTCGGGCAGCGAGAGCAATTCGACAGCGGTCTCGACCGTGGCCGGCGACAAGAGACCGAGCACCGTCGCGACGTCCTTCTCGTAGCCTGCGATCAAATCGCGCTCGAGCTTGCGGTCGGCGCTGTAGCCGAAGATGTCGAGCGGTGTACCGCGCAGGAAACGCAGCCTGGCCAGCACGCGGAAGGCATTCAGCATCCACGGACCGAAGGCGCGCTTCTTCGGGCGGCCCTGGGCGTCGACGCCGCGCGCCAAGATCGGCGGCGCGAGGTTGAAGTTGAACTTGAAATCGCCTTCGAACTGCTCGCGAAGCTGGTGCTCGAACCGGCCGTCGGTGTAGAGCCGCGCCACCTCATACTCGTCCTTGTAGGCGAGCAATTTGGCGTAGTTGATCGCAACCGCGCGCGGCAGTGCTTCGCCATAGCCGCCCTTGGTGGCGGCATCGCGCACCTGGTCGACCAGTTTGCGATAGCGTTTTGCCAATCTGCCACTCTGATAGGCGGTGAGATGGGCGCTGCGATGGGCGATGATCTCGTCCAGCGTCATGGCATCGAGGGTCTTCGGCGCGACCGGCTCGTCCTGGTCCTTCATCATCTCGGCCAGCCGCGCCGGATCGGCGGCGGCAAGACGGCCGAGCTGGAAGGCGTCCTTGTTCATCTTGATCGAGACGCCGTTGACCTCAATCGCCTGCTCGATCGAAGCTGCCGACAGCGGCAGCAGGCCCTTCTGATAGGCGTAGCCCATCATCATGATGTTGGTGGCGATGCTGTCGCCAAGCAGGGCTTCAGCCGGCCTGGTGAAATCGAAGAAAGCGGAGTCCTGGCGCAGGGCGTTCTCCAGCACCGAGTTCACCTTGGGAACCTGGAAGTTGAAGTCGCGGTTGAGAATGAAATCCGCGGTCGGGATCACATGGCTGTTGATGATGCCGGCCGTGCGGCTGGGTTCGCAGAGCGTGATCGTCTCCTTCGACGCGGCGACCACCTCGTCGGCGGCCAGCACGAGATCGGCGGTGCCGGTGACGATGCGCGAACAGGTGACGTCGGCCGGATGATCGGACAAGCGGACGTGGCTTAGCACCGCCCCGCCCTTTTGCGCGAGGCCCGACATGTCCAGGATCATGCTGGCCTTGCCTTCGATATGCGCGGCCATGCCGAGCAGTGCGCCAATCGTCAGCACGCCGGTGCCGCCGACGCCGCCGACCGCGATATTATACGGACGCTCCAGCGATGGCCGGGTGGCCAGCTCTGGCAGGTCACCGATGGCGCCGAGATCCGGCGGCGCGCGCCGGCGCAGCTTGCCGCCATCGACAGTGACGAAGGACGGGCAAAAACCCTTCACGCACGAATAGTCCTTGTTGCAGGTCGACTGGTTGATGGTGCGCTTGCGGCCGAATTCGGTCTCCAGCGGCTCGACCGAGATGCAGTTCGACTGCACCGAGCAGTCGCCGCAGCCCTCGCAGACGGCGGGATTGATCAGCACGCGGCGCTGCGGGTCCTCCATCAGGCCGCGCTTGCGGCGACGGCGCTTCTCGGCGGCGCAGGTCTGCACGAACACGATCGCGGACGTGCCCTTGAACTCGCGGCACGCCTTCATGACGTTCTCGAGTTCGTCGCGATGAGCGAGCTTCACACCCGGCGCGATGGTGCTGGCCGGATAGGCGTCGGGATTTTCGGAGACGAGGTAGATCTCGCGGATGCCTTCGGCGTGGAGCTGGAAGGTGATCTGCTGCGGCGACAGGTCGCCGTCGTGGCGCTGGCCGCCGGTCATCGCGACCGCGTCGTTGTAGAGGATCTTGTAGGTGATGTTGGCCTTGGAAGCGATCGCCTGCCGGATCGCCAGAATGCCGGAATGGAAATAGGTGCCATCGCCGAGATTGGCGAAGATGTGGTTCTCGTTGGTGAACGGCGCGATGCCGACCCACGGCACGCCCTCCCCGCCCATATGGGTGAAGGTCTCGGTGTTGCGGTTCATCCACAGCGCCATGAAGTGACAGCCGATGCCGGCCATGGCACGGCTGCCTTCCGGCACCTTTGTTGACGTGTTGTGCGGGCAGCCCGAGCAGAAATACGGGACGCGGGCGATCGGGGATGTGGCCTGCATTTGCGTCGCCTGGCGGCCGTTGAACCAGTCGGCCTTGGCACGCAGCATCTCGGCGATCTCTGGGTTGAGATTGAGCCGAAGCAGGCGCTCGGTCAGCGAGCTTGCGAGCGAGGCGACGCTGAGCTCGGCGGCGAAGGTCAGGAAGCGTTTCTCGTGCTCGTCCATCTTGCCGACGATGCGCGGGCGGACGTCGTCGCGCCAGTTGAACAGCTCCTGCTTGACCTGGTTCTCGACGATCTCGCGCCGTTCCTCGACGATGAAGATCTCCTCCAGGCCAACGGCAAAGTTACGCACGCCTTCCGGCTCGAGCGGCCAGGGCATGCCGATCTTGTAGAGGCGGATGCCGATCTTGGCGGCGATCTCCGGCGTAATGCCGAGCTCGCGCAGCGCCTGACGGATGTCCTCATAGCTCTTGCCGGACGCCATGATGCCGTAGCGCGCGTTCGGCGAATCCATGGTGATGCGGTTGACCTTGTTCGCACGGGCAAAGGCGATCGCCGCATAGCCCTTGTAGTCTTGCAGGCGCCGATCCTGGTCGAAGCGATCGTCCGGCCAGCGGATGTTCAGCCCGCCCGGCGGCAGCTCGAAATCGCTCGGGATCACGAACGGCGTCATCTCGTCGCTGAGGTCGATCTCGGCCGTGGTCTCGACGGTCTCGGTGATCACCTTCATGCCGACCCAGCAGCCGGAGTAGCGTGACATCGCGATGCCCAAGAGGCCCATCTCGATCATCTCATGGATGCTGGACGGATAGAGATAGGGCATCAGCGCCGAGATGAAGGCGTGGTCCGACTGGTGCGGGACGGTGGAGGATTTGGCGCCGTGGTCGTCGCCGGCAAGGCAGAGCACGCCGCCATGCTTGGCGGAACCCGCCGCATTGCCGTGACGGAACACGTCACCGCAGCGGTCGACGCCGGGGCCCTTGCCGTACCAGATGCCGACCACACCATCGTAGTTGGCGCCGGGCGAGAGGTGGAGCTGTTGCGAGCCCCAGATCGCGGTGGCAGCCAGGTCCTCGTTCACGCCGGGCTGGAACTTGATCTTGTACTGCTCGAGGTGATGCTTGGCCGCGAAGAGCTGCTGGTCGTAGCCACCAAGCGGGGAGCCACGGTAGCCGGAGATGAAGCCCGCGGTGTTGAGGCCGGCCGCGCGGTCGCGGCGGATCTGCGCCATCGGCAGGCGGACCAAAGCCTGGATGCCGGTCAGGAAGATATGGCCGGTACCCTGGGTATACTTCTGGTCGAGACTGATCGGACCCTGGTTGATTCCCATCTAAGCCCTCGTATTCCTGGTCGCGACGACTGATTTTAGCTAGTCATCCAAGCGCTTTAGAACCAGTCTATGTCGGTTTTCGAAGGCCGCGCAGCACAATTCTGTGCGCAGGCGCCTCGCTTTCGAAGTTCGCAATTTCGTGCCTGGAATGATCGGGTTTGTTTTCGCTTCGTGCGTCGGAGGGGTGTTGCGCGAAACGCCGTGAGGTCCCTGGAGGAGCGGCGGCGCGCGGGTGGATGCGGCGACGGCGTCAGGTGGCCGCGCGATTCTCATTTGCGCGTTTTGTGCAGTGCGTTCTTCTCCGCGCGCGGGATCACGGGAACGTCGGGGAGCGTTGGCGAGTTGTAACCTAGGCTAACGGAGGAAACCCAATGGCAAACCAACCGAATGACCCTAATCGCAGCAATATGACCGAGGAAGAGATCCGCCATCAGGCGCGTCTCGACAATCTGGACAATGAGTTGCAGCCGGATCCGGAGCTTGCCGAGGGCCCGGCCAGCGGAGCGAAGATCGCGATGTTCGCGATTGCGATCGCGGTGGTGCTTGGTGCAGTGTTCTATGGCCTGAACAACACATCCGTTAACAATGCCGGCACGACTCCGCCGTCGCAGAGCGCGCAGAACCAGCCGGCCAACCCCGCATCTCCATCGACCGTGCCGAAGGCCAACACCGAATCCGGCACGACGACGGGCGCGGCGACCAACCGCCCGACACCGCCGCAGTCTAATCCGACCGGCCAGGACGTCGACCATTCGGCCAAACCGGACAGCAACAAATAAGAGGACCGACACTCTCGCACGCACGGCGGGCATCGATCTGCCCGCCGTGTTTCTTGTTTGAACCGCTACTTGAACATCTTGTTGAGCTCGCCGCCGGGATAGCCGTGGCCGAGCTCGGTGAAGGTCCCCTGCTCCGCCATCTCGCGTGCGGCTTTCATGAAGCCGGCCCAGGCGGCGCGCGCCAGCGAGCCGCCGACGCTGATGCGGCGCACGCCGAGGTCAGTGGCTTCCTGCAGCGACAGGCCGGAAGCGTTCAGGAGATTGACGGGCTTGGGATGCACGGCCTTCACGACCGCCGCGATCTCTTCCTTCGTCTTGATGCCGGGCGCATAGAGGCAATCGGCGCCGGCGGCGGAATAGGCTTGCAGCCGCTCAATGACGAGGTTGAGATCGTTCCGTCCCCACAGGAAGGCTTCGCAGCGGCCGGTGAGCAGAACGCCGCTATCCTCGGCGTCGATCGCCTTGCGTGCGGCCTTGATGCGCTCGACCGCCAAGTCGAAATCGTACAGCGGCTTCGCCGCATCGCCGGTCGAGTCCTCGATCGAGAGCCCCGCGACCCCCGTCTTGACGCCGCGGGCGACGTTGGTCGCGACCTTGTCCGGATCGACGGCAAAGCCGCCTTCGAAATCGGCGTTGACGGGCAGATCGACGGCGGCGCAGAGCGCCGTCAGATGGTTGACGACATCATCGACCGTGACGCGGTTGTCGGCCTTGCCGATGGTCCAGGCAAAGCCGGCGCTGGTGGAGGCGAGCGCCTTGAAACCGAGCTGCTGCAGTGCGCGGGCGCTGCCCACGTCAAAGGGATTGGGCAGGATGAAGCAGCCGCGCTCATGCAGCTTCCTGAACGCGGCGCGCTTCTCGGCAGTCGTGACCGGCATGTTTCCTCTCCTTTCGATGATTTGTGACACCAGACGTATCACGCGCTAGTGCGGCTCATGAACGGCACAGCTGTCCTTCGGCGCCTGCGCGCGATCGTTCATGCCGTAATCGCGGACCACGCTGGCGATCCGGATCCGGTAGTCCTCAAAGATGACCGCGCGACCCTTCGCCTGCGACCTGCGATGTTCCACCACATTGCGCCAGGCCTCGACGGCGGCTTCATTGCGGAAGAACGATATCGACAGGAACTTCCCTTTCTCGGTCAGGCTTTCGAAGCGCTCCACGGAAATGAAGCCGTCAATGGTCTCCAGGATCGGCCGCAACTCGGCGGCAAGATCGAAATATTGCTGCCGAAGTTCCGGCTTCGGCCAGACCTCGAAGATCACGGCGATCATCGGCACCTCCCTCGTTACCCAAAGCGATAGCCTACTACGTAACCGAGCGCAAAAAAGTCCGCTCTTCGGCCAGAATGAATTTCTGTTCCTCGGCGAAATTGAAGTTGGCCATGCCCTCGGCGTCGGCGCGCAGCCGCGCGCGATAGGCCTCGTAGGCGGCAAGGCTTTCGAACGAGATCAGCGCAAAGGCGATGTTGTTGGTGCCCTCATGCGGCATGAAGTAGCCGATCAGATCGCCCCCGCATCTCGGGATAATGGTGAGCCAGCGCCTGGAATATTCCTCGAACTGCGCGCGCTTGAAGGGATCGAGCTGGTAGCGGATGAACACGGTGATGGTCATGGGCTGCTCCAAGTTCTCCACCGTCATTGCGAGCGGAGCGAAGCAATCCATCTCTCAGCTTGCGGAGAGGTGGATTGCTTCGTCGCTTGCGCTCCTCGCAATGACGGCCGCAGTTTGGAGAATATCGCCTTGTCCGACACTAATGCTTCGGCTATGATCGAACTATGAAAGCAGGTCCTGACATCGCCATGGTCGCGTCGCTGGTCGGCGACCCCGCGCGCGCCAACATGCTCACCGCGCTTTTGAGCGGCCGGGCGCTTACCGCAAGCGAGCTTGCGCAGGAAGCGGGCATTACGCCGCAGACGGCGAGCTCGCATCTCTCCAAGCTCGAAACTGGCGGGCTGATCGAGCCGGAAAAGCAAGGCCGCCACCGCTACTACCGCCTCACCGGCACCGACGTCGCAGGCGTGCTGGAGGGGCTTGCCGGGCTTGCCGCGCGCGCCGGCCACATGCGCGTACGCACCGGGCCGAAGGACCCTGCGCTGCGGCGCGCGCGGATCTGCTACGACCATCTCGCCGGCGACCTCGGCGTTCAGATGCTCGACAGCATGAAGAAGCAGCGATTGATCCGGCAGAGCAAGGATGCGATGGAGCTGACCGGCGAAGGCAAGCGCTTCATAGCGAAGGCGCTGCAGATCGACGCCGACGCGCTCATCCATCCCCGCCGCCCCGTGTGCAAGGCCTGCCTCGACTGGAGCGAGCGCCGGCATCATCTGGCGGGCACGCTGGGCGCTGCGCTCATGGAGCGCTTCACCGAGCTGAAATGGGCGGCGCGCGATTCGACACCGGGCAGCCGCGTGGTCAACTTTTCACGAAACGGCGAAAAGCGATTTGCAGCGCTATTCGGGACCGGCGAATAGCGGCGCGCGAGCGCAACGAAGAACTGGCGCCGTCATTGCTCCGTCATTTGCACCCGCAAATGACTGGCGAGTCCCAACGCTGGCGGCGAGTTTCTTCGCTCCGCGGTAAGAAGCAACCGCTCCCTTCACATCGCGTTCAGTCCTGAAAACTATGCTTCGCGACAAGTGATGCGGCGTCTGCGACACTCCAGCGTGGCGAATCACTGTGTCGCATTTGCGTGCGGCGAGAACTCAATGGGAGAACAAGAATGAAGTATCTTCTGGCGGCGGCTGTCGTTGCGGCTGGCATGGTCGCGAGCTTCAGCTCCGCTAACGCAGCGGGTGGTTGCGGCCCCGGCTTCCACCGCGGCCCGTATGGCGGTTGCCGGCCCAACGGCCGCGTTGTCGTCGTGCGGCCGGCGCCGCGGGTCGTGGTGGCGCCTCGCGTCTGCCCCCGCGGCTTCATTTGGCGCCATGGCCGCTGCCGGCCTTTCTAAACTTTTCGTTAAAGCGTAGTCGAACAAAGCTCGGCCAATCAGATGGCCGAGCGGAGCGGGCTAAACTTTAGTGGCCGAACAATAATGGGCAGGGACTGCGGCTCGCGGTCCCTGCCCTTTTTCGATCAGTGGTAGCGGAGATTCGAAAAGCAGCAGCTTTCGGATTGATACGGTTGGAGTTCCGACTTCCAAACTACCAAAGCTGGCAGCCTGCTAGATTGGCCTCACCAGCGACGCCAGTGCCGACGGTGCCAGTGGCGGTGGGGGTGGCGCCAGCCCCGGTGAGGACGCCAGTGGCGACGATGTCCATGACCGCGATGCCCATGACCGCCATGCCACTGCACCTGTTCGGGCTTGAGGTTGTCAACTTCATCGCCGGTGGAGACCGCAGGATGGGCATCTGGGCTGGAAGGCCGCCGCGCGTCTTCGCTTAATGGCACCATCGGCGCGGCTTGCGCGGTTGCAGCAAAGGTTGCCACACCTGCGGCAGCGCCCAATGCAATCTTCAAGAAGTGGCGGCGTTCCATGAACATTGTCCTTTTCTTACTCAGCATGTGATGCGGGAACAATGTTGCCGCCGTGAGATGAATGCCCGCTGAACTGCGCGCATGCGTCAGGCGCGACAAAAAGCGTCGCGGCAATTGGCGCGCCTCTGCATCCGCGAGCCGCGATGCTTTTTGCCAACACGATGCGACCAAAATGGATGCTCTGCGTTAACGGGGTTACCTCCAACTCCGCAGGAGAACACCATGGCGAAGGCACGACCAACTCCGGACGGGTTTCATACCGTGACGCCCTATCTCATCGTGGAAGGCGCCGAGAAGATCATCAGCTTCCTGGAGCAGGCGCTGGGCGCCCGGAAGCACCACGAGCCGACCCTGCGGCCCGACGGCACGATCATGCACGCGACACTCAGGATCGGCGATTCCATGGTGATGATCGCCGATGCCTCCGAGCACGCCAAGGCGATGCCCGCCATGCTCTATCTCTACGTGCCCGACGTCGACACCGCCTACCGAAACGCCATCAAGGCAGGCGCGACCTCGATCATGGAACCGGCGGATCAGTTCTACGGCGACCGCACCGGCGGCGTGAAGGATGTCGCGGGCAACGCATGGTTCTTCGGCACGCATATCGAGGACGTCGCGCCTGACGAACTCAAGAAGCGCGCGGCGGAGATGTTCAAGAACCAGGGCAAGGCGGCGTAGAGCGTTTCGAGCGAAGTGGATACCGGTTCGCGTGAAGAAAACGCGTCAAATCAAGAATCTAGAGCTTCGGTTCTGATTCAATCAGAACCGAAGCTCTAGGCGCGCGGCGCTGAGGTTACGCCACAACCTCTTCCGCCAACACCAGCACCTCGCGCGTGCGCGTGACATCAGGCCAATCGCGGTTGAAGTCGGCGATCAGCCGCTTCATCTCCTCGCCATTGACCGCGCGATCGAGCGAGGTCTGGTCGGCAAACTGATACGTCGCCAGATGCTGCGACGGATCCGTCGCGCTCCAGTGCCGCCACGCCTTCTGCGCCCGGAACGATTTCAGCGCATCCGGCAAATGCTCGCGCGAATACCATGCGTCAAACGCGGCGCGTTTCGCAGGGTCGGTAACGGTCGAACGGACGATGAAAAGCGCAGTAGGCATGTCGCTTCCTCCGTACATTTGTAGGGCGGACTAGCGAAGCGTAATCCGCCGCAACATAACCGCAAGGAGGGATGGCGGGTTACGCTTCGCTAACCCGCCCTACGGCATCCCTACAACGGCAAATTGTCGTGCTTCTTTGCGGGGATCTCGACCTTCTTGTCCTTGAGCATCGCGAGTGCCCGCGCGATCCGGCGCCGCGTCGAATGCGGCATGATGACGTCGTCGATATAGCCGCGCTCGGCGGCGATGAAGGGGGAGAGGAAGCGGTCTTCGTATTCCTTGGTGCGGGCGGCGATCTTGTCTGGATCGCCGATGTCGGAGCGGAAGATGATCTCGACCGCGCCCTTGGCGCCCATCACCGCGATCTGCGCGGTCGGCCAGGCATAGTTCATGTCAGCGCCGATCTCCTTCGAGGCCATGACGTCGAAGGCACCGCCATAGGCCTTGCGGGTGATGATGGTGACGAGCGGCACCGTGCATTGCGAATAGGCGAACAACAGTTTTGCGCCGTGCTTGATCAGGCCGCCATATTCCTGCGCGGTGCCGGGCAGGAAGCCGGGCACGTCGACGAAGGTGACGATCGGGATGTTGAAGGCATCGCAAAAACGAACAAAGCGCGCGGCCTTGCGCGACGCATCGCTGTCGAGCACGCCGGCGAGCACCATCGGCTGGTTGGCGACAAAGCCCACCGTGCGGCCCGCGATGCGGCCGAATCCGGTGACGATGTTCTTGGCGAACGTCTCGGAGATCTCGAAGAAGTCGCCCTCGTCAACGACCTTCAGGATCAATTCCATCATGTCATAGGGCTTGTTCGGATTATCGGGGATCAGCGTGTCCAGGGACATGTCGACCCGGCCGATATCGTCGAAGCTCGGCCATTCCGGCACGCCGTCGGTGTTGTTCGAGGGCAGGAAGTCGATCAGCCGACGCATCTGCAACAGCGCGTCGACGTCGTTCTCGAACGCGCCGTCGGCGATCGAGGAGCGCGTCGCGTGCACCGAGGCGCCGCCGAGCTCCTCGGCGGTCACCACTTCGTTGGTCACGGTCTTCACCACATCAGGACCAGTCACGAACATGTAGCTCGTGTTCTTCACCATGAAGATGAAGTCGGTCATGGCAGGCGAATAGACGTCACCGCCGGCGCAGGGGCCCATGATGACGGAAATCTGCGGGATCACGCCGGAGGCGATGACGTTGCGGCGGAACACGTAGGAATAGCCCGCCAGCGCCGCGACGCCCTCCTGGATCCGCGCGCCGCCGGCGTCATAGAGGCCGATGATCGGGGCCCTCGCCTTCATCGCCATATCCTGCAGCTTGGTGATCTTCAG
Organism: Bradyrhizobium sp. 31Argb; assembly: GCF_043638955.1. Taxonomy (NCBI): domain Bacteria; kingdom Pseudomonadati; phylum Pseudomonadota; class Alphaproteobacteria; order Hyphomicrobiales; family Nitrobacteraceae; genus Bradyrhizobium; species Bradyrhizobium sp. 31Argb. The sequence goes on from NZ_JBEGDB010000034.1 coordinate 10,540, forward strand.
CGCATGCGTTTCCGACAGCGAGCCGCCGAACACGGTAAAATCCTTGGCGAAGACGAAGGTCTTGCGGCCGTTAACGGTGCCCCATCCGGTGACGACGCCGTCGCCGGGAACCTTGGACTTCTCCATGCCGAATTCGGTCGAGCGGTGCTCGACGAACATGTCGAATTCCTCGAACGAGCCCTTGTCCAGGAGCAGCTCGATGCGCTCCCGCGCCGTCAGCTTGCCGCGGGCATGCTGTGCCTCGATGCGCTTGATGCCGCCGCCCAGCTTGGCGCCGGCGCGCCGCTCTTCGAGGGTGTCGAGGATATCTTTCATTTGCTTCCGCCCGCATTAGCTAGTGATTGGCTGCTGGAACCCGCGCGGGGTTCTAACACGGCATTTTCTGAACCGGAAACCACCTTCTTGCCCCGAATCCCGGGCACGGGCGGTACTTGGATCAGCGCAAATTTGGGGAGGAAACCATGGATAACACCACAGCCGAGGCCGGCTCGGTCACCGGCGGCGTGCGCCTATTGCTCAGGCTGGAGGGGCTGACGCTGTTTGTGGGCATGACGGTGCTGTACGCGATGTGGGGCGGCTCGTGGTGGGTCTATGCGATCCTGTTCCTGGCGCCCGATTTGAGCTTTGCCGGCTATGTCATTGGCCCCAAGGAGGGCGCGGTCATCTACAATGCCGCCCACAGCTACATGGCGCCCGTGGCCCTGATGACGGCGGGCTTTGCGACCGCCGAGCCGCTGGTGCTCTCGATCGCAATGATCTGGCTCGCCCATATCGGCATCGACCGCGCGCTCGGCTACGGACTGAAATATCAGGCAGGATTCGGCTTCACCCATATGGGACGGATCGGAAAGGCGAAGTCGCCTCAGGCTTGATAATCGACGGCCGGGACAATCCCGGCCATTCCTTCGTTCGCTGACGCCGGCAAAGCGTGGATGCGGCCGGCGTCAGGCACAGGAGGCGTTGCAAGCCGCGGCTCCGTCACTCCCCCACCTTGAACGGCTCCTCCTTGCCGGGCGGCACGGTCTCCTCCGCCATGGCAAGCATCATCGCGACCATGACATAGTTGCCGGCGACCGCGGTCAAATCCACGATCTGCTGATCGTTGAACACCTTCTTCGCCCGCGCATAGGTCTCGTCCGATACCTTCTTGGTGGTGGTCAGCTCAGTGACGAAATCATAGACCGCGGCCTCATCCTCGGCCATGTTTGACGGCCGCTTGTTGGCTTGCAGCTCGGCAATGATATCGCCCGACAGGCCGGCCTTGGCCGCGAGCGGCGCGTGCGCGAACCATTCGACTTGCGAGCGCCATTGCTGACCAATGATCAGGATTGCAAACTCATTGAGCTTGGTCGGCACCGAGGTCTGCCAGCGCAAATAATAGAACAGGTCGAACAGCCGCTGGCCGAGCACGGGACTGCGGATCATCGGGTTGTAGGGGCCGCCGATGCCGACGCTCGAGACCTTCATGATCTGCTCGCCCAGCGGTCGCTGCTTTTCGTCGAGCTGGTCCATAGTGAGCTGCGGGAAGCGCGGCTCCTTGCTGGTCGCCGGCGCGGCAAACATCGTGGCCGCGAACCAGCCGCCGGCGGCGGCAAGTGTGAGCGACGAGAGCCAGATTGAAGCCGAATGCATGGTTTCCTCCGCATGATTTTTCATTGTACGGAGATGTTAGTCCGGCATCGATTTGCGCACCAGCCAGTGCGGGCGCGCATCAGCCCATCAATACGCCACGATGTCGGCGAGGCATTGCTGCGTCACGGTCATGCGGGCGGCGATGTGGCTCTCGTTCTTACAGTCCATGTTCATCGCGAACACGGTGACGGAGGACCCCTTCTCGACCCAGCCGACCAGCCAGCCGAGCGAGGGCTTGCCGATTTCGGCGCCGACGAGGCCGCTCTTGGCGCGGATGGTGGCGTCGCCGACCTTGGTCACGGGGAGGATGTCGCGCGTCAGCTCCTGGGCGCGCTTGGAGACCGGCAACGTGCCGCGCCGCAGGCGGTCCACGAAATCGATTTGCTGGACCGGATCGATGCGCAGGTTTCCCGTCAGCCAGAACTGGTCGATGCCGCCGCCGATGTCTTGGTTGCCGTATTCGAGCAGATCGAGATATTTCTTCATCCGCTCTTCGCCGATGCGCCGCGCGATCTCCTGATAGACCGGCACGGCGGAAACGGCGATCGCCGAGCGCAGCGTATGGTCCTTGTTCCAGGCCTCGATGCTGCGCGTCACGCCGTCCCACTTGAACACGTCCTTGTCAGGGTCTTCGACCACGCCGGTATCCAGCGCGATGACCGAATTCGGGATCTTGAAGGTCGAGGCCGGCAATTTGCCCTCGCTCGACCTTCGCTTGTCGCTGGCGATGATCAGGTAATCGTCGACCTTGTAGGCGACGAAGGTCCCCTCGGTGCCGAGCTCGAAGAAGCGCCGCGCCAGGCTGTCGCGAAACTCGTTGCGCTGGTAGGACACGTTGGCGAGGCTGCGGGTCGGCAGAACGGACGCGGCGGTGAGGAGACCGAGCGCTTGGCGGCGATTGATCACGGCTGAACCTGGATGGGTTGAGGAGCAGACCATGATGGATGCCATCGTGATGAAACGATGGCAAGAACCTTACCGGGCGCGGCCCGACAGGCGGAGCACGAACACCAGAACTTCCGCAACGGCCTTGTAGAGCTCGACCGGGATCTCGTCGCCGAGCTCGACATTGGAAAGTGCGCCCGCCAGGACCTCGTTCTCCTCGATCGGGATGTCGTGGGCTCTTGCGAGCTCGATGATCTTGGCGCCGATCGCGCCCCTGCCCTTGGCAACCACCGTCGGCGCGCCGCTGTGGTCGTAATGCAGGGCGACCGCGAGCTGGCTCTTGGTCTCGACGCTCATAGCGCGCGGTCCAGGAAATGGCCGGCGCGAGCCGGTGCTGCCTGCGGCGGCGCGCCGTCCTGGATCACGATGTCGCCGGGCAGAAGCTCGGCCCGGCTCAGCGCCTGGCTCAACTGCGGCACGCTGGCGCGAAGCTGCGCGGCGGTCGCCGGGCGTTCCGCCCACATCCGCACCGAAGTCTGGTCGCCGATGAGTGAGATCAGCGCATGGATCGGGCCTGCCGGTTCGACATCGAGCGAGAAACGCGCCCGCCAGATGCGCTTGGCAGCCTCGGCCTCAACACCGCCGCCGCCGTCACGGGAAATCTCGAACTGCGCCATCGCCGTGCCTTGCGGCGTTGCGAACGGGATTTCGAAATGCCAGCGCGGCGACGAGGTGTCGATCTGCTGATGCGCGGGATCGATGCGGTCCGGCAGAGACGCCACCTGCAACAGCGTCTGCCGCGCCAACGCGGCATCGGTGTCGCCAAGCAGATGATGCGCCGCGGCGGCGAGCCGCATATCCGGCGCGACCGATGGCGAGGCGACGGGCTGGGCGGTGGGAAGCGCGCCTCGGAACGGCGGTGCCGGCGTATTGGTGTGGACGGTAACATCGGCGGCGATGTCAGTCGGACGCGCGGAATTGCCGAGTTCCTGCAGCAGATTCAGCGTCGCACCGGCGGAGGAGCCGGCATTTGACGTGCCCCGGCCGATGGTGCCGGGCATCACGAGATCGTCGGCGACCGGAACGCGCGCCTGCGGCAGCAGGATTTCCTCGACCTCGAGATCGGATGGCGCGAGATTTTGGGTGAGCGCGGGATGTGCCGCGGCCTGTCCCGCGGCGGTGGAGGCCGGCGGCGCGGCATTCGCCGTGCCGAGCGACGACAGCAGGGTCTGCCGCAGCACGATCAGGGCGGCCTTCAGATCGGGAACGCCCGCGGCCGGCGATGCGGTGCCGGCGGCCAGCGCCGCCTCGAAGAACAGGCCGGAGCGCTCGAACGCATTCTTGATATCGCCGCCGTCAAGGTTCTGGTCGAGCCGGGTTTGCTGCGTCAGCACCTGCGCAATCGCCTGCTGCAGCCTTGGCGGCAGGTTACCCGCGGCAGCCAATGCGCCGAGATTGGCAAACAACGGCGCCAGGCTCTGCTGCACCGTCGCCGCATTTTGCGCGGCGTTGGCGACAGCCGCGCGCTCCACCGGCGTAAGGACGTTCTTGGGCTGGGCCGTCGTCGAGGGATTGGCGGTGGCGAGCTGCGCGTCGGGCGATAGCGTCACCGCGTCGTCAGCGGCGGCATCGCCCTGCCCGAGCATCGCAAGACGGATCCCGTCCTTGGTCTGGGATACCGCGAGCTGCAGCGCCTGCCCCTCCTTCAAGGGAGCTTCCGAGAGCACGTCGATCGACAGGCTCGAGATCGCGATCCGGACCAGGTCGGCGGAGAGCACCTTCAGCACCTGCGCATTGATCACGCTGCCCGGCTGCAGCACGAGATCGGGTGCGACGCTGCCCACCTCCTTGGCGGAAAGCACCGGCAGCACGGGATTGATGGTCAGCGCCATGTCGGAGGGTCTCGGCTGGAAGGCTAGAGCCTACCTCCGCGCCGTAAACCTCCCGTTAACTTAGCGGTGGCGGTTGCGCCAAAGGAACTTAGTTCAGCGTCTTCAGGATGCTGGCGGCCGCGTTGAAATCGACCAGCCGTGCGGCGCGGCGCGCGGCGACCTCCTCGTCCAAGCCCCACTGCTCGATGTTCCAGTCCTCGTCGACATGGGCGGCGGTCCAGATTTGCGCCGCGTCCCGAAAACCGTGGGTCAAGGCCAGCGCAAGCAACGCCGAGCCGGTGAGCGTCGTCACCACATGCAGCGCCGCCACCGACCATGGATCGCTCGGAAACGCCTCGCGCGCGGCTTGGATCGCGCTTTCCGGCTGGGCGACGTGCACGATGCCTTCCGCGAGGATGAAATGCGCGCCGAGCGTATCCGCGGCCCAAAACAGGATCGGATCCCAATGCTCGGCCTCGCGGGCGACCAGCGCCTCTGGACGGCCGGCGCGATAGAACAACAGATCCGAGCCGAGATATTTTGCGGCGTCGTCAGCGACCACGTCGACGCGACCAACCACGCCCTCGATCACGCTGTTGGCAAAGCGCGTCAGCGGCATGGTCAGCGGATCGATCATCTCTCCTTGCGCGTTCCACTCGGCAGCGACGGCGTCCGCGATTGCGCACGACGGCACCGTCACCTTCTTTCCCGATGGCGTACGGATCGGCCTGCCGTCGAGCGTCACGGCAAAGCCGCCGTCCTCCTCGGCGACATCGGCGCGGCCATAGAACCGCTTGCGCTGCGGCGCGCGCACGTTGCGACGCGCCGCCTCCTGCGGATCTAGCGGGGATTGTCCCGCCGCTTCATCGAACAATTCGCGCATGTCTTCGCAAGCTTCCGTTGGGGTTCGTCTGCTCACAGGATAAGTCAGGCGTCGGGGCAAATAAAGCCGACGAGATCAAAGATCGTTGTGGGCACCGCAGCCGTTGCCGCCCCCCGTCATTGCGAGCGAAGCGAAGCAATCCATTTCGCCACTTGCGGAGACGTGGATTGCTTCGTCGCTTCGCTCCTCGCAATGACGGCTGAGAGACCTGCTCTTCAGTCAGTTCAGGCCTCAGTCACGTGCGGCGCAACTGCGCGAATAGGCGGCGCGATCGGCGGGATCGAGGCCGGCAGCCGCGCCCTCGTCGAGACAGCTTCTGACACGGTCACCGAACGATCGGCGGGTCGACGCGCGGGGACTTGGCAATCGGGGCAACTGAGATTCTGGTTCTCCGCGCATCATCGGGGTCGTCGGCGCCACGATCTTCGGTGGCGGCGGCGGTGCAGGAGGGGGCGGAAAAAGGTTCGGGTTAGTGCCAGGCGCGATGAACTGTGCCGACGCTGCGGGCGCGGCAAGCAGCAAGGCAAGGGTGAGTGCAAGCGCTGAATATCTCATGATGGATATGTCGGAACGCCCCTTTGAAACCGCAAATAAATTATTCCTCGGGCGCGTTCTCGATCGGGTCGAACCGGCTGGTGTCGAGCCCTAGCAGGTTCCAGGATTGCTGCATATGCGGCGGCAACGGTGCGGTGACGTCGATGACCCCGCCGCGCGGATGCGGAATCACGATGCGCCGCGCGAGCAGATGCAGCCTGTTCTGCAACCCGCCCGGAAGTTCCCAATTCTCCCGATTGAAATATTTGGGATCGCCCACGATCGCGTGACCAATATGCGCCATATGCGCGCGCAACTGGTGGGTACGTCCCGTGACCGGCTTCAGCGATACCCACCCCAGCTTCTGCGCAGCGGTTTCGACCACCGCGTAGTAGGTGACGGCGTGGCTTGCGCCCTCATCGCCATGGGCAGCGATCCGCATGATAGTGTCGTCCTCGCCTTCCTCCTTCGCAAGATAGGTCGAAATGCGGCCCTGCTTCGGTTTGGGCACGCCCGCCACCAACGCCCAATAGATTTTGCGCGCCGAGCGCGAACGAAACGCGCCGGTGAGTTGCGTCGCGGCAAAGCGCGTCTTCGCAACCAAAAGGCAGCCCGAGGTTTCCTTGTCGATCCGGTGCACCAGGCGCGGCTTCTGGCCCTTGGCGTCGCGCATCACTTCCAGCATCTGATCGACATGGCGCGTAGTGCCGGAACCGCCCTGCACGGCAAGCCCGGCGGGCTTGTTCAGCACCAGCACGTCGGCGTCCTCGAACAGCGTCATCTCCTTCAGCGCGGCAAGCGTCTTCGTCGCGGCCTCGGAGAGCTGACCAACCACCTTCGGGGCATCGAGCTTCAGCGGTGGGATGCGTACGCTCTGTCCCTCCTCCAACCGGTCCTTGCTGTCGGCGCGCTTGCCGTTGACGCGCAGCTCGCCCTTTCGAACGATGCGCTGGATATGAGAGAACGACAGCCCGGGAAACCGCGCCTCGAGAAACCGGTCGACGCGCATGTTGTTCTCGTCCGCGGTCACGGTGACGGTCTGGACTTTTGTCGGCAACGGCAGCTCGGCGGCAGCTTTCGCGGGCTCTGCTGCAACGGGCGGGGCCGATTTCTCCCGCCGCGGCTGGGCAAAGAGCGGCGGCTTTGCGCCCGCGCGATGCATCGGCGGCCGATCGCCCTCGTGACGATTGCGAAAGGGCCGCGCGCCCTTCGGGCGATCACCACGATCGCCCGATTTTGACAATGGTCTCTTGACGCGGCGGCTCATGCTGTTTTGGCTCCAGAGGTCGGGTGTTGCGTAGCGCAAATGCGGCTGGCCGTCACGGCGAAATCACCGCAAATCCCGCGCAAAACCTCCAAAAGGTGACGTCGGTTTGACGAGACGCGTGCAACAAGCCACCTATACTCGTTGACAGTGTCGGGAACGCCATGCATATTTTCCGCGGGTGGATACGACCCGCTGCTTGCGCCCGAACAGGGTATGGTGAACGTATCGAGCCGCTTCCGGCTTCCTTTGCCCCGGCGAACGAGTCAGCAACGCAAGCACCTGACGATTTCTCGTTCGCTTACAGCAGAGGACGATCCATGCGCGATTTCCGCGATGCCAAGGCCATGGCGCAGACGCTGCGCGATGCGCTCAAAGCCAAATCAATATCCGTCAGCCACAGCGGGAGCCTTGAACTGGTCGCCAGGACCTTGGGCTTTCACGACTGGAACGTGCTGTCGGCGGCCATCCAGTCCAGCCAGCCGGTTGCCGCCCAGGGAAAGGGTCCCCCTGCCCCATCGCTCAACGGCGGCACGGTGATCCCCGTCGCGCCGATGCGGGACATCGTGTTCTTCCCGCAGTTGATCTCACCGATCTTCGTCGGACGCGAGAAGACGCGGCGCGCAATCGAAAGCGCGGCCGCCAATGATGGGCGCATCGTCGTGATTACGCAGCGACGGGCCGAAGACGACGACCCAAATTTCGACGCGCTTTATTCGGTCGGCGTCGTCGCCGATATCATGAACCGCGTCGAGTTGCCGAACGGAAACCAGAAGGTACGGGTTTCCTGCGGCAAGCGCGTCGCTGTCGTCAGACCCGCAGAAGCCGACTTCCTCGCGGCCGAGGTCGTGCCGCTCGACGAGGTGCGCGCGCTCGACACGGAGGCTTTCGCGCTGACGGGTGAGATCTTCGAGGCGTATCGGAGCTCCACCAACACGGTGCCGCCGCAATCGCTCTACCGCTATGCCGGCGAGCCGGGCGTGCTTGCCGATGTCGTCGTCCAGCTCCTGGAGGTCGGCGTCGAAAGGATGCAGCAGGTCCTGGAAATCCGGGACGTGGTCGCAAGGCTCGAAACCATCCTCGGCTGGATGCGTGCCGGGCCGCCGGCCCAGGCGAGCTAGTGATTTGAGAGCCGGGGCGGTCTACGTCACGTCCCGCTCCTTCCTGAGCCTTGCCCAATAGTCCAGCCGCTTGCGGATTTCGCGCTCGAAGCCGCGGTCGGGCGGATCGTAAAAGGTCTGGCGGCCCAGGGCTTCCGGAAAGTAGTCCTGCCCGGAGAAGGCGTCGGGCGCATCGTGGTCGTATTGGTAGCCGGAGCCATAGCCTTCCGACTTCATCAATTTGGTCGGGGAGTTCAGGATGTGCTTGGGCGGCAGCAGGGAGCCGCCCTGCTTTGCCACCTGCTTCGCCGCGGCAAATGCGGTGTAGACGGCATTCGATTTCGGCGCGGTGGCGACATAGACCACGGCCTGCGCGATCGCGAGCTCGCCCTCAGGCGAGCCGAGGAAGTCATAAGCGTCCTTGGCGGCATTGGCGATCACCAGCGCCTGCGGATCGGCAAGGCCGATATCCTCCACCGCCATGCGCACCACGCGCCGCGCCAGGAACAGCGGGTCCTCCCCGGCATCGAGCATGCGCGCGAAATAATACAACGCCGCATCCGGATCGGAGCCGCGCACCGATTTATGCAGCGCCGAGATCAGGTTGTAATGGCCGTCGGCGGACTTGTCGTAGATCGGCGCGCGGCGCTGCAGGATGTCTTGCAATTGGGCGGGGGTAAAAACCTCATCCTTGCGCGCGGAGCGCCAGACTTCTTCGGCGAGCGTCAGCGCGGCGCGGCCGTCGCCGTCGGCCATCCGCACCAGCACGGCGCGCGCCTCCGCATCCAGCGGCAGCTTCCTGCCCTCGACCTCTTCAGCATGCGCGTAGAGCTTTTCGATCGCTTCGGTATCGAGCGAATGGAACACCAGCACGCGCGCCCGCGACAGGAGCGCGGCGTTGAGCTCGAAGGACGGATTTTCGGTGGTGGCGCCGACCAAAACCACCGTGCCGTCTTCCATCACGGGCAGGAAGGAATCCTGCTGCGCGCGGTTGAAGCGATGGACCTCGTCGACGAACAACAGCGTGCCCTTGCCGGTCTCGCGCCGCGCACGCGCCGCGTCGAACGCCTTCTTCAAATCGGCGACACCAGAAAATACCGCGGAAATCTGCTCGAAATGCAGATCGGTCGCGTCGGCCAGAAGCCGCGCCACCGTGGTCTTGCCGGTGCCCGGCGGCCCCCAGAAGATCAGCGAACCCAGCGTGCGCGTCTCCAGCATGCGCGTCAGCGCCCCATCGGGGCCGAGGATATGGTCCTGCCCGACGACATCGGAAAGTTTTCGCGGCCGCAGACGATCGGGCAGCGGATGCGGCGCATCCTGCTCCATCCCTGCCGCGGCAAAGAGGTTGGTGGAGGATTCGTGCTGGCGCTTCGCGCTCATCCGCCGAGGGTCACGTTGATCTGCTGGCCGCCGCGCACCAGCGTGATCCGCCAGATCCGTGACGCCGCTTTCGAGGCCTTCTCGAGATCGCCGGTGCGCGCGATCTTCTGGTTGTTGACGGCAAGGATGATATCGCCCTTCTGGAAGCCGACATTGGCGGCCGTGCCGTCGTCGGCGAGGTCGGTGACGACGACGCCTTCGACCCCGGCATCGAGATGCAATTCGTCCGCGAGCGCCGGCGAGATATTTGCCACCTTGGCACCCTGGAATGGCGAGCGCGCGGTCAGCACGATCTCGTCACGTCCCGTATCGGGCGCGGTCTCCAGCGGCACGGTGAGCTTGATGGTCTTGCCGCCACGCTGCACGTCGATCTGGGCGGAGCCGCCGAGCGGACGGGTCGCAAAACGGTAGTCGAAGGCGTTGGGATCATCGATGGTCTGGCCATCGATCGCAACGATCAGGTCCGACGGCTTTAGCCCCGCATGCGCTGCGGGACTGTTCGGCGCGACGTTCGCGACCAGTGCACCGTTCGGCAGCTTCAGCCCGAGTGTCTCGGCGATATCAGGCGTCACCGCCTGCAGCCGCGCGCCAAGCCACGGCCGCTTAACCGCCTTGCCGCCGCTCTTGGCGGACGCCACCACCACGCGCACCATGTTGGCGGGAATCGCAAAGCCGATGCCCTGCGAACCGCCGGAGCGCGAGAAGATCGCGGTGTTGATGCCGGCGAGCCGCCCGGTCATGTCGACCAGCGCGACGCCGGAATTGCCGGGATTGATGGCCGCATCGGTCTGGATGAAGAACTGGTAGTCGGTGATGCCGACTTGCGTACGCGCGAGTGCCGAGATGATGCCATGCGTCACGGTCTGGCCGACGCCGAAGGGATTGCCGATCGCGAGCACGACATCGCCGACCAGGAGTTCGTCGGAATTGGCGAAATCAAGCGTCGCGAATTTCTCTTTCGCGTCCTTTATGCGCAGCACCGCGAGGTCGGTGCGGCTGTCCTTGAGCACGATCTCAGCCTCGAACTCGCGTTTGTCGGCGAGCGAGATCTTCACCTGGTCGGCGCCCTCGATGACGTGGTTGTTGGTGACGACGAGGCCGGAGGGATCGACCATCACGCCGGAGCCGAGCGAGCGCTGCATCTGCTCGGGCTGGCCGGGCACACCGAAGAAGCGGCGGAAGATCGGGTCATCCAGGAACGGATTGCGGGTCTGCACGGTCTTGGCGGCGTAGACGTTGACGACCGCCGGCTGTATGCGCTGCACGATCGGCGCATAGGACAGTTTCAGCTCGGCCGGCGAGGACGGCACGCGCCGGTCCTGCGCCAGCGCCGGTGTCGCGGCGGCGGCTGAAATCAACAACACGGCGGCTAAGCGAATCAGCGTCATGTAAAGTTCCCGGAAATTCGTCGTTCTGATATAGGCGTGAGCCAGCGGTGAGAGAAGCGATTGCTTGCTTCAGGCGGCGGTCTGCGCCGCTTCGATGGGATCAGGTGCGGGCGCACAGGACAGCCGCGCCCGGTGAGTCTCGCCCCATTGCTTCAGGATCTCGATCACCGGCCGCAGGCTCTCGCCGATTTCGGACACGGTGTATTCGACCCGTGGCGGCACCTCGGCATAGACCTTGCGGAGGATGAGCTTGTCCTCCTCGAGCGCGCGAAGCTGCTTGGTCAGCATGCGCTGGGTGATGCCGGGCATCCGCCGTCGCAACTCGCCGAACCGCTGCGTGCCGGACAACAGATGGAACAGGATGACCCCCTTCCATTTGCCATCGATCAGGTCGAGCGTCGCCTCGACCGCGCAGCCCGGCCGATGGGCAAAATTCCGCCGTTTCATGGGGCTTTCTTCCAATAGTATCCAAACAGGGACTAGTTCCCTGAATTTACCGTACTTGCCAACTGGGCGCCAGCGCGAGAGTTAGATCGCAACCAAGGGAGAAGGCAATGAAGGCCGTCGGATACAAGAAATCCCTGCCGATCGAGGATGCGGAATCGCTGTTCGATTTCGATGCCGCAAGACCGGAACCCAAGGGGCGCGACATCCGCGTCGCGGTCAAGGCGATCTCCGCCAATCCCGTCGATTACAAGGTGCGCAAGCGCGCCGCTCCGCCCGAGGGCGAGGTCAAGATTTTGGGCTTCGACGCAGCCGGCGTGGTCGACGCTGTCGGCCCCGACGTCAGCCTGTTCAAGCGAGGGGACGAGGTCTTCTATGCGGGCTCGATCCTGCGCCAGGGCACCAATTCGGAATTCCATCTGGTCGATGAGCGCATCGTCGGCGCGAAGCCGAAGACGCTGTCGTTTGCGCAGGCCGCTGCCCTGCCCCTGACCTCGATCACGGCGTGGGAATTGCTGTTCGACCGGCTCGGCGCCGCACCCGGCAAGAGCCTCGATCCACGTACGCTCCTGATCGTCGGCGGCGCCGGCGGCGTCGGCTCGATCCTGATCCAGCTCGCGCGGCGGCTGACCGGCCTGACGGTGGTCGCGACCGCGACGCGGCCGGAGTCGCAGAAATGGTGCCTGGAGCTCGGCGCGCATGCCGTGGTCGATCATGGCAAGCCGATGAAGGGGCAGATCGAGAAATTGAAGCTGCCGCCGGTCGGCCTCGTCGCCAGCCTCACTTATACCGACCAGCACTACAAGGCGATCGCCGATTTCATGGCGCCGCAGGGCAAGTTCGGCCTGATCGACGATCCGCCGGAATTCAATGTCAGTGCGTTCAAGGGCAAGGCGGTGTCGGTACACTGGGAATCAATGTTCACGCGCTCCTCGTTCCAGACCCCGGACATGATCGCGCAGCACTATCTGCTGAACGACGTCGCCGATCTCATCGACAAGGGCGTGCTGCGCACCACGCTCGCCGAGACGTTCGGCACCATCAACGCAGCCAATCTGAAGCGGGCGCATGCCCTGCTCGAGAGCGGCAAGTCGCGCGGCAAGATCGTGCTGGAGGGGTGGTAGACCCGACTGCGAGCGGGCGCGCCTGGTGCGCGCCCGCTCGTGTCACGCCTGAACTGGTGGACGCGCCGCTTCGGTAGGCGGCGTTGACCGCTCGATGAAGCCTTTGGCGAGCGCGTGGTAAATTCCTTCCTCGCAAACCAATCGCGAGGTGCCGTAGGCAATCAATGCGGCGGTCATCAGCGGCACCACCATGGTGTGATCCCCGGTCATCTCGGTCACGATGACCAACGCCGTGATGGGGGCTTGCACGACACCGGCGAAATACGAGACCATGCCGAGCAGCATGATCGCCGCCAAAGGCGCTCCGTGAAAGAAGGACGCCACGTTCGAGCCAAGTCCAGCTCCTACCGCCAGCGATGGCGAAAAGATGCCGCCGGGAATGCCGCTGATGGCTGCCAAGGCAGTGGCCAGGAACTTCAGGAACCCGAAGCTCTCAGGCAACGGTGCGCCGCTCTCGAGTGCATCCTTCACTTGCGAGTAGCCTGTGCCATAGACCGTGTCGCCGGACGCCAGTCCACAGAGCGCAACCGCCAGGCCGCACAGTGCTGCAAATGGCACTGAATGGCGTCGAATCGCCTGTCCCACGAACCCCCGAAACCCGCGCGCCACGGTAATGACGATGCGACTGAACAGGCCGCCCATCAAACCGCCGACGACTCCGCAGACGGGAATGGCGAGCCAGTCGATGCCGCGGTTCAACGTCACCGCGCTCGTGCCGAAATAGTCATAATTGCCCATCAGCGCGAGCGACGTCAGGCCCGCAGCAATGACGGCCGCGATAATCAAGCTGCTGGTGCGCGTTTCGAAAGCGCGGCTCATCTCCTCGATGCCAAACACGATGCCCGCGAGCGGCGTGTTGAAGGCAGCGGCAACACCGGCCGCGGCACCGGCCAGGATCAATCCCGGCTGCCGCCGTGGCGACACCCGTCCGATTGCGAACATGATGGACGCACCGACCTGGACCGTTGGTCCTTCGCGGCCGATCGAAGCACCGCATAGCAAGCCAAAGAGGGTCAGGATGATCTTTCCGACCACGATACGTATGGATACGAGCCGTTCCCTCGCCTGCTGGTTGGTGAGATGACGCGCGGCGATCGCCTGCGGAATGCCGCTGCCCTGGGCGTTCGGAAACAGCCTGGCCGTGAGCAACGCCGACAGCCCAAAGCCGATCGGCGTGACAAGAAGCGATGCATAACGCGATTTGGACAGCAGCATCGCGAAGGCCTGCTGCGCCAGATCGGAGAGCTGGGCTAGCAGCACCGCGGCCGCGCCAACAACGACGCCGCCGAGCAGAAAAATCGCACGTCGCTGCCAGCGCGCCGAGGTGATCTTAACCAGCCGCTGATGGCGCGTGGACAGGGTCAGCTTCATGAAACTGTTCTACGCAATCCGCGCCTCCGAAAAAAGCGCTGATCCGTGGGGTGGGTAAAGCGCAGCGTGCCCACCGTCTAACGCCGTGCTCGTGATGGTGGGCACGCTGCGCTTTGCCCACCCCACAATGGAGCCCGCACCCCCTCCCTCGTCTTTGCGAGGAGCGACAGCGACGAAGCAATCCACGCCTCAGCAAGCGGTACTATGGATTGCTTCGCTTACGCTCGCAATGACGGAGCGCGAGCCGCCTCAGATGGTGTTGATGATACCCCCTTCGACGCGGAGTGCCGCCCCGTTGGTCGCGGAGGCCTCTTTCGAAGAAACGTAGACCACCATGTTTGCGATCTCGTCGACGCTGGCGAAGCGCTGCAGGAGCGAGGTCGGGCGGTGCTGCTTGACGAAGTTCGCCACCGCCTCGTCCTCAGGCTCTCCGTTCTGCCTGGCGAGATCCTTGACGAAGGTGTCCACGCCTTCCGACAGGGTCGGGCCCGGCATCACCGAATTGACGGTCACCGCAGTGCCGCGAGTGAGCTCAGCGAGCCCGCGCGAGATCGAAAGCTGCGCGGTCTTGGTCATGCCGTACTGGATCATCTCCTTCGGAATGCTCAGCGCGGACTCGGAAGCGATAAAGACGATGCGGCCCCAGTTGCGCTTCAGCATGCCCTGCATGTAGCCGCGCGACAGGCGCACGCCCGACATCACGTTGACCTCGAAGAAGCGGGTCCAGTCCTCGTCCGGAATCTCGAAGAAGTTCTTGGGCTCGAAGATACCGGCATTATTGATGAGGATGTCGACCTCGGGTTGTGCCGAGAGCAGCGCCTTGCATCCGCTAGCTGTGGAAACGTCGGCGGCGATGCCGCGAACCTTGGCGCCTGCGACCGCCTTCTGAATCGCAGCAACGGCGGCGTCGATCTTGGGCTGGCTGCGGCCGTTGACGATCACCTCCGCTCCGGTTGCCGCCAGACCGCGGACAATGGCCAGCCCGATGCCGGCAGTCGAGCCCGTGACGAGCGCGGTTTTTCCCGAAAGATCGATCTTCATGTTCTATCTCCGTAAATTCGATCACGGAGATATCGGAAGCCCGAGATACGGACGCAATTGCCGAATGCAGCATGGCTGACGTCGCGCCAACGTATCCGTGCAAAAATGAAAAGCGAGGCCGAACAGAATTGTAGGGTGGGCAAAGGCGCGTCAGCACCGTGCCCACCATTCACACTCCGCTCGTGATGGTGGGCACGCTACGCTTTGCCCACCCTACACTCGGAAATGAAAAAGCGGCGCTCGATGGCGCCGCTTTCACAAACCTTCAGGATCGAAGCAGGCTTACGCCGCCTCGGCTTCCTTTTCCTGCACCGGGCCGGAATCCTGGCCCTTGGCGTCGACATCGCGGTCGACGAACTCGATCACGGCCATCGCGGCATTGTCGCCATAGCGGAAGCCGGCCTTGATGATGCGGGTGTAGCCGCCCTGGCGGTCCTTGTAGCGCGTCGCCAGCGTGTCGAACAGCTTCTTGACCATGTCGACGTCGCGCAGCTCCGAGATCGCCTGGCGGCGCAGCGCCAGCCCGCCCTTCTTGCCGAGCGTGACCAGCTTCTCGACGATCGGGCGCAGCTCCTTGGCCTTCGGCAGCGTGGTCACGATCTGCTCGTGCTTGATCAGGGCCGCAGCCATGTTGGCGAACATCGCGCGCCGATGCTCGGCCGTGCGATTGAGCTTCCGATGAACCTTTCCGTGACGCATGATCTATTCCTTTTCGATTGTCACGACGGCTCGTCGGACATGTTTCTCAGGTGGGCTTCCTGCGTTCGCCCAGGATGGTGAGTAGCCAATGGTGAATAACGAGTGGTTTTCCACTCGCTATTCGCCACTTCATATTTCGCTCAGTAATGATCCTCGAAGCGCTTGGCGAGCTCGTCGATGTTCTCCGGCGGCCAGCCCGGCACTTCCATGCCGAGATGCAGCCCCATCTGGGCCAGCACTTCCTTGATCTCGTTCAGCGACTTGCGGCCGAAGTTCGGGGTGCGGAGCATTTCCGCTTCGGACTTCTGCACGAGATCGCCGATATAGACGATGTTGTCGTTCTTCAGGCAGTTGGCCGAACGCACCGACAGTTCGAGCTCGTCGACCTTCTTGAGGAACGCCGGGTTGAAGGCGAGATCGGGGATGATCTCCTGCGCGACTTCCTTGCGCGGCTCCTCGAAATTGACGAACACGTTGAGCTGATCCTGCAGGATACGCGCGGCATAGGCCACCGAGTCATCCGGCGTGATCGCGCCGTTGGTCTCGATCGTCATCGTCAGCTTGTCGTAGTCGAGAATCTGGCCCTCGCGGGTGTTCTCGACCTTGTAGGAGACCTTGCGCACCGGCGAGAACAGGCTGTCGACCGGGATCAGGCCGATCGGCGCGTCCTCAGGACGGTTGCGCTCGGCGGGCACATAGCCCTTGCCAGTCGCGACCGTGAACTCCATGCGGATCTCGGCACCGTCGTCCAGGGTGCAGAGCACGAGATCCGGATTGAGCACCACGACGTCGCCGACGGTCTGGATGTCGCCGGCGGTGACGACGCCCGGACCCTGCTTCTTCACGACCATCCGCTTGGGGCCTTCGCCCTGCATCTTGATCGAGATGTCCTTGATGTTGAGGACGATGTCGGTAACGTCCTCACGGACGCCCGCGATCGAAGAGAACTCGTGCAGCACGCCGTCGATATGCACCGACTGCACCGCAGCGCCCTGCAGCGAGGACAACAGGATGCGGCGCAACGCGTTGCCGAGCGTCTGGCCGAAGCCGCGCTCGAGCGGCTCGGCGACAATGGTCGCAAACCGCGCGGCATCGGAGCCGGCCGTCACCTGCAGCTTGTTCGGTCGAATAAGTTCCTGCCAATTCTTCTGGATCGTCACTGTGTCACCCGTGGTGAAGTCGATTTGGGCCAGTCGACATCAACTTACTGGCGTCGCGGATTAGTCCGCGCGGTCAATTCCAAAAACAATCGCGAGACGGCAAAGCCGCCCCGCGACCAACCATCAGACGCGCCGGCGCTTGCGCGGACGGCAGCCATTGTGCGGGATCGTCGTCACGTCGCGGATCGAGGTAACGGTGAAGCCCGCAGCCTGCAGCGCGCGGAGCGCCGACTCACGGCCCGAACCGGGGCCGGCAACTTCGACTTCCAGCGTGCGCATGCCATGCTCCTGCGCCTTCTTGGAAACGTCCTCCGCCGCAACCTGCGCGGCATACGGGGTCGACTTGCGCGACCCCTTGAAACCCATCGTGCCGGCGGAAGACCAGGCAATGGTGTTGCCCTGCGCGTCGGTGATGGTGATCGTGGTGTTGTTGAACGACGAATTCACATGCGCGATGCCGGAGGCGATGTTCTTGCGTTCGCGGCGGCGTACGCGGGTGGCTTCCTTGCCCATTCCAAACCTTTCCTGTGATCTCAACGCCGCCGTAATGCCAGCGGCTACACCTCAAAAGGCGAATGGCGCATGGCGAATGATTCTCTTCGCCACCGCCAATCGCTATTCGCAAACTTACTTCTTCTTGCCGGCGATCGCCTTGGCCGGCCCCTTGCGCGTGCGCGCATTGGTGTGGGTGCGCTGGCCGCGCACCGGCAGGCCACGGCGATGGCGCAGGCCGCGATAGCAGCCGAGGTCCATCAGCCGCTTGATGTTGATGCCGACCTCGCGCCGAAGGTCGCCCTCGACGACATAGTCGCGGTCGATCACTTCGCGAATCTGCAGCACTTCCTGGTCGGTGAGCTGGCTGACGCGACGGTCCAGCGGGATCTTGACCTTCTCCACGATGTCGGCTGCGTTCTTCTGGCCGATGCCATGGATGTACTGAAGCGCGATCAGCACGCGCTTGTTGGTTGGAATATTCACGCCGGCAATACGGGCCACAGCCTTCTCTCCTGTCGCCGATCCCCTGGGATCGGTGCTTCCTAGATCTCTGCTATCTCGGGCAGGTGTCCACAAACGCGAACACGACGCCCTCCCCTCGTTCCTTCGGGGCCCGGCATCGTCATAAAACTATCCGACTTGGATGCGAGGCTTATTAAAGGATTCATGTCGGTTTCGTCAACCGCTCCTAGCGCTTAGCTCGCTTTTTCGTGAGCTTTTTTGCGGGCCGCTTAGCGGCCTGCCTTACCGTCTTCTTGGCCTTGCCGACGCCCCTGGCCTTGGCCGCCTTGGAGACCGCTTTGCGGGCCTTCCGGGCGGAGGTGGCGGCCTTTTTGGTTCCCTTGCCGGCCCCTCCTTTGGCTTTGGCGGCCGCCTTCTTGGCGGGCGCCTTGGCTCCCTTTCGGGCGGCTCCAGAGGCGGAGCGCTTGGCTGGAGAGGCTCGCCGTGCCGCCTTGGGTTCCGTGGCGCCGAGCGCCTCCAGGATCCGGTTGATTTCACCCGTAACGTGCTCGATGGTCATCATGCCATCTACAGTCAGCAGCTTGCGGCGCTCGGAATAGTAGTGAATCAGGGGTTCAGTCTGGGCGCGGTAGCTTGCCAGCCGCTTGGTCAGCACTTCCGGCGTATCGTCGGCGCGGACTTCCTCGCCGCGCGCCCGCGTCTCGGTGGCGCGCTTCTCCACCCGCCCGAGCAGCGCGCTCTCATTGACGCGAAGCTCGACCACGGCGTCGAGCTTGAGGCGCTTCTTCTTCAAGAGGTCATCCAGCGCCTCGGCCTGCGGAACCGTGCGCGGAAAGCCGTCGAGGATGAAGCCGTTCTTGGCGTCGGGCTGATCGATCCGATCGGAGATGATGCCGATCACGATCTCGTCGGGCACCAGCCCGCCCGCGGCCATGATGTCCTTGGCCTGCAGCCCGATCGGCGTGTCGGCGGCAACCGCGGCGCGCAGCATCTCGCCAGTCGAGAGCTGGACAATACCGTGTTTCTGAACCAGCCGCTGGGCCTGGGTCCCCTTGCCCGAGCCCGGCGGCCCCAAAAGGATCAATCTCATGATTTTTCGCCCCCCGGCTTGGTGAGCGCGATCCGCACACCCTTGGTTTTGACTTTTACGCCGCCCGCATTCCGCTCTATCAGCGGCGACGGCCCCTGAGCTTGGACTTTCTGATCAGCCCTTCATACTGATGGGCAAGCAGATAGCCCTGAACCTGTGCCACCGTATCCATGGTCACGCTGACCACGATCAGAAGCGAGGTACCGCCAAAGTAGAACGGCACGGAGGCGTAGGAAATCAGAATCTCCGGGATGAGACATACGATCGCAAGATAGATCGCGCCAACCACTGTGACGCGCGACAGCACATAGTCGATGTACTCCGCCGTGCGCTCGCCAGGCCGAATGCCCGGGATGAAGCCACCATGCTTCTTCAGGTTGTCGGCGGTCTCGGTCGGGTTGAACACGATCGCCGTGTAGAAGAAGGCGAAGAACACGATCAGGGCGAGGTAGAGAATCAGGAACAGCGGCCGGCCGTGGCTGAGCTGGGTGGTGATCCACTGCATCCATTCCGGGCCCTTGCCGGCATTGAAGTTCGCGACCGTGGTCGGCAGCAGCAGCAGCGAGGACGCGAAGATCGGCGGGATCACGCCGGAGGTGTTGAGCTTGAGCGGCAGATGCGAGGACTGGCCCTCGAACATCTTGTTGCCGACCTGGCGCTTCGGATACTGGATCAGGAGCCGGCGTTGCGCGCGCTCCATGAAGACAATGAAGGCGATCACGGCGACCGCCATCACGATCACGACCAAAATCAGGCCGGTCGACATCGCGCCCTGGCGGCCGAGTTCGAGCATGTTGGCCAGCGCCGCCGGCAGTTCCGCGACGATGCCGGACAGAATGATCAGCGAAATGCCGTTGCCGATGCCGCGCGAGGTGATCTGCTCACCCAGCCACATCAGGAACATGGTGCCGCCAGTCAGCGTGATCGCTGTCGAAAGACGGAAGAACATGCCGGGGTCGGTGACGACGTTGCCGGCGCCCTCGAGGCCCACCGCGATGCCGTAAGACTGGAACAGGGCCAGGATCACGGTGAGGTAGCGGGTGTACTGGTTCAGCGTCTTGCGTCCGGCCTCGCCTTCCTTCTTCAGCGCCTCGAGTTGCGGCGAGACGGTGGTCAGGAGCTGGATGATGATCGATGCCGAGATGTACGGCATGATGTTCAGCGCGAAGATCGCCATGCGGTGGATGCCGCCGCCGGCGAACATATTGAACATGCCGAGGATGCCGCCGGCCTGGGAGCGGAACACCTGCTCCCACACGTTGGGGTCGATGCCGGGTAGCGGGATGTAAGTGCCGAGCCGATAAACAAGCAGCGCACCCAGCGTGAACCAGATGCGCTTCTTCAGCTCTTCGGCCTTGCCGAGCGCTGCGAAATTGAGGTTGGACGCGAGTTGTTCCGCTGCTGAGACCATGTTTCGGCTTTCTCCCGGAGCCCCCGCCGACGTCCCCCACGGGATCATCGGCGGACACCGGACATTATTTGGTGCTCGGCTTCGATAAGTCCAACGTTCTCTGCCGTCCCTGCCTGCGCGAGCCAGGCAATGACGCAGATGTTACGCCGCCTCGCCTTCGTCCTTCTTGGCGGGCGCCAGGATCTTCACCGTGCCGCCGGCCTTCTCCACCGCGGCGACCGCGGACTTGGAGGCGCCATGCACCTCGATGTTGAGCTTGGCCGTGAGCTCGCCGCGGCCGAGCAGCCGCACGCCGTCCTTGGCGCGGCGCAGCACGCCCGACTTCACCAGCGCTTCCGCGTTCACGACCGCTCCGGCGTCGAGCTGCTTGGCGTCGACCGCCTGCTGCAATCGGTCGAGATTAACTTCCGCGAAATCGAGCCTGAAGATGTTGTTGAACCCGCGCTTGGGCAGGCGGCGATGCAGCGGCATCTGGCCGCCTTCAAAGCCCTTGATGCGCACGCCGGTACGCGCGGTCTGGCCCTTGCCGCCACGGCCGCCGGTCTTGCCCTTGCCTGAACCGATGCCGCGGCCGATGCGCATGCGCTTCTTGCGCGAACCGGGATTGTCGGCGATCTCGCTGAGCTTCATCGCCCTTCTCCTTGTCTGTCTTAACCCTCGCCGACGACGCGGACGAGGTGTTGAACCTTGCTGATCATGCCGCGAACCTCAGGGGTGTCCTGATGCTCGGCAACCCGGCCGATCTTGTTGAGCTTGAGGCCGATCAGCGTCGAACGCTGCGAATGATGGCGGCGAATCGGGCTGCCGATCTGCTCGACCTTGATCGTCTTTGCGGCCTGGGCCATCTCTTGAAACTCCAGATAGCGCGCTGGCTTAGCGCGAGTTATTCAGCCACCACTTCTGCATCGCCACCGACGCGGCGGGCCTGCAGGGTGGATACCTTGATGTTGCGGCGCGCAGCGACCGATCGCGGCGAATCCTGGTTCTTGAGCGCGTCGAAGGTGGCGCGAACCATGTTGTAGGGATTCGACGAGCCGATCGACTTCGCGACCACGTCCTGGATGCCGAGCGTCTCGAACACCGCACGCATCGGGCCGCCAGCGATGATGCCGGTACCGGCCGGCGCGGCACGCAGGTAGACGCGGCCGGCGCCGTGACGGCCGGCGATGTCGTGATGCAGCGTGCGGCCTTCGCGCAGCGCCACGCGGGTCAGGTTGCGCTTGGCGGACTCGGTTGCCTTGCGGATCGCTTCCGGCACTTCGCGCGCCTTACCGTGGCCGAAACCGACCCGGCCCTTCTGGTCGCCGATCACGACCAGCGCCGCAAAGCCGAAGCGCTTGCCGCCCTTCACGACCTTTGCCACGCGATTGATGTGCACGAGCTTGTCGACGAACTCGCTGTCGCGCTCCTCGCGCTCCCTGCTCCGTTCGCGTCCGCCGCGTTCGCGTTCTGCCATGGTGTTTTCCAATCTCTAGAAAGGCTTATGCCTCAGTCCTAATATCCGCTCGAAACTTGCTCAGAAGCTCAGTCCGCCTTCGCGGGCCGCATCGGCAAGCGCCTTGACGCGCCCGTGATAGAGATAGGCGCCGCGGTCGAACACGACTTCCTTGACGCCCTTCTGCGTGGCGCGCTCGGCGAGCAGCTTGCCGACGGCCTTGGCTGCATCGATATTCGCACCCGTGTTGCCGCCATCGCGCATCGACTTCTCGAGCGACGAGGCCGACGCCAGCGTCTCGCCCTTCTGATCGTCGATCACCTGGGCGTAGATGTGCTTGGACGAGCGGAACACCGACAGACGCGGACGTCCGCCCCCGGAACGGCGCAGCGCCAAGCGTACGCGTTGCTTGCGCCGGGCATTGGTAACCTTCAGTGACATGACCGGCTCCGTTACTTCTTCTTGCCTTCCTTGCGGAAGATGAATTCGTTGGCGTACTTCACGCCCTTGCCCTTGTAGGGCTCCGGCGGACGATAGGCGCGGATCTCGGCCGCAACCTGCCCCACGCGCTGCGAATCGATGCCCGAGACCGTGATTTCGGTCGGCTTCGGCACCGCGATCGAGATGCCCTCCGGGATCGGGTAGATGACGTCGTGGCTGTAGCCGAGCGCGAGCTGCAGGTTCTTGCCCTGCATCGCGGCGCGGTAGCCGACGCCCGTGATCTCGAGCTTCTTCTCAAAACCCTTGGTGACGCCTTCGACCAGGTTGGCGACCTGGGCACGCGCGGTGCCGTACATCGCCTGCGCGCGGTTGGTGTCCACCCGCGGAGCGACCTTGACCTGGCCGTTCTCGAACTTCACCTCGACGTCGTTATGCACGACGAACTGAAGCTGGCCCTTCGGCCCCTTCACCTTCACCGTCTGCCCGTCGACAGTCGCCGTCACACCCGACGGGATCGCCACAGGCCTCTTGCCAATACGTGACATGGCTCAATCCTTCCTCAGAACACCGTGAAGAGAACTTCGCCGCCCACGTTCGCGTCGCGCGCTTCGTGGTCAGCCATGATTCCCTTCGGCGTCGACAAAACGGAGATGCCGAGACCGTTGTTCACCCGCGGCAGGTTCTTCACCGACGTGTAGACCCGGCGGCCCGGCTTCGACACGCGCTCGATCTCGCGGATGACCGGGTCGCCGTCGAAATATTTCAACTCTATCTCGAGCTCGCTGCGGCCGGACGAATGCTCGACACTGGCGTAGCCGCGGATATAGCCTTCCGCCTTCAGCACCTCGAGCACGTTCTGGCGCATCTTCGAGCCCGGGCTCGAGACCTTCGACTTCGAGCGCATCTGCGCGTTGCGGATGCGGGTGATGAGATCAGAGATCGGATCGTGCGTTGACATCTTCCGACCCTCCTTACCAGCTCGACTTCACGAGGCCCGGGATCAGGCCCTTGGAGCCGAGCTCGCGCAGCGCGATGCGGGACAACTTGTTCTTGCGATAGTTCGAGCGCGGGCGGCCCGTCAGCTCGCAACGATTCCGGATCCGGGTCGCCGACGAGTTGCGCGGCATTTCCGCAAGCTTCAAGGTCGCCGCGAAACGCTCTTCCATCGGCTTGGTCTTGTCGGCGATGATCGCCTTCAACCGGGCGCGGCTCGCGGCGGCGTTCTTGGCCATCCGCTTGCGCCGGTTGTTCTTCTCGACTGCACTCTTCTTTGCCATGCGTGGCTCCTTACGTTTCCGCGTTTGAGAGGCTGTTCGTCAGCGTCTCACTGCCGGAACGGGAAATTGAAAGCGGTCAACAAGGCGCGAGCCTCGTCGTCGGTCTTGGCCGTGGTACACACGGTGATGTCCATGCCCCGCGCTTCCGAGACCTTGTCGAAGTCGATCTCGGGGAAAATGATGTGCTCCTTGATGCCGAGCGAATAGTTGCCGCGGCCATCGAAGCTCTTCGGGTTCAGCCCGCGGAAGTCGCGCACGCGCGGCAGCGCGACGGTGACCAGGCGATCGATGAACTCGTACATGCGCGCCTTGCGGAGCGTGACCTTGCAGCCGATCGGCTGATTCTCGCGCAGCTTGAAGGTCGCGATGGCAACCCGCGAATAGGTCACGATCGCCTTCTGGCCGGCGATCTGCGTCAGCTCGGCGGCAGCGGTCTCGGCCTTCTTGCGGTCGTTGACGGAATCGCCGACGCCCATGTTGAGCACGACCTTGTCCAGCCGTGGCACCTGCATCGCGTTCTCGTAGCCGAACTTCTCGGTCAGCAGGCCGCGAATCTTCCTGTCGTACTCCGTGCGCAAGCGCGGCACATAAGCGGTCTCAGCCATCGATCTCTGCTCCCGAGCTCTTGGCAATGCGAACCTTCTTGCCATCAGCCTGAATCTTGAACCCGATGCGGGTCGGCTTTCCGTCCTTGCCGACATACGCGACGTTGGAGAGGTGGACCGGCGCCTCCTTGGAGATGATGCCGCCCTCCTGGTTCTGGGTCTGCTTCTGGTGACGCTTCACCATGTTGACGCCGCGCACCAGCGCGGTGTTTTCGGCCGGACGCACTTCGAACACTTCGCCGGTGCGGCCCTTGTCGCGGCCGGTCAGCACGATGACCCTGTCACCCTTGCGGATCTTGGCAGCCATCACAGCACCTCCGGCGCAAGCGAGATGATCTTCATGTGGTTCTTGGCCCGCAGCTCGCGCGGCACCGGCCCGAAGATACGGGTGCCGACCGGCTCGGACTGGTTGTTGACCAGCACGGCGGCATTGCGGTCGAAGCGGATGACCGAGCCGTCGGGGCGGCGAATGTCCTTGCGGACCCGCACCACGACCGCCTTCATGACGTCGCCCTTCTTCACCTTGCCACGCGGAATGGCTTCCTTGATCGACACAACGATAATGTCGCCCACGGTGGCATAGCGGCGCTTGGAGCCTCCAAGCACCTTGATGCACATGACACGGCGTGCGCCTGAATTATCGGCCACGTCGAGGTTGGTCTGCATCTGAATCATTGATGCACCTCGTCCTCTTTCTGCGCTTCACTTGCGCTCAAAATTTTCCTGACATTCTCCGGCTTCGAAGCCGAAT
The DNA here is from genome assembly GCF_043638955.1 of Bradyrhizobium sp. 31Argb. Taxonomy (NCBI): domain Bacteria; kingdom Pseudomonadati; phylum Pseudomonadota; class Alphaproteobacteria; order Hyphomicrobiales; family Nitrobacteraceae; genus Bradyrhizobium; species Bradyrhizobium sp. 31Argb. Next base: position 35,283 of record NZ_JBEGDB010000034.1, read on the forward strand.
GCGCGTCAGGCCGTTTGCTTCTGCTCGCCCCGGATCACGATCCAGCGCTTCAACTTCGAGATCGGCTTCGATTCCTCGATCCACACCGTGTCGCCCGGCTTGAACTGGTCGCTCTCGTCGTGCGCGTGATAGTTCTTCGAACGGCGGATCGTCTTCTTGTAGATCGGATGGGTGAAGCGGCGATCGACGCGCACCACCACCGTCTTGGCTTGCTTGTCGCTGACGACCACGCCCTGTAGCGTACGTTTCGGCATGTCCGGCCTCTTACTTCTTCTTCGCGCGCTGCTGCGCGGCGATGGTCTTGATACGGGCGATGTCGCGGCGCGCTTCCTTCAGCCGCGAGGTGTTCTCGAGCTGACCGGTGGCGCGCTGGAAGCGCAGGTTGAACCGCTCCTTCTTCAGATTGAGGATCGCGTCCTCCATCTGGTCGGCGCTCATCGCGCGGATATCCTCGACTTTCATCTGGGCCATCTCGGTTACTCCGCGATGCGCGCGACGAAGCGCGTCTTGATCGGCAGCTTGGCGGCGGCCAAGGTCAGCGCCTCGCGCGCGACCTGGTTGGTGACGCCGTCGATCTCGAACAGCACACGACCGGGCTTGACGCGGGCCACCCACAATTCCGGCGCGCCCTTGCCGGAGCCCATGCGCACTTCGGCGGGCTTCTTCGACACCGGCAAATCAGGGAACACGCGGATCCAGACGCGGCCGGCGCGCTTCATGTGGCGGGTCAGCGCGCGGCGAGCGGCCTCGATCTGGCGCGCGGTGACGCGTTCCGGCTCGAGCGCCTTCAGGCCGAACTGGCCGAAGGACAACGTCGCGCCCGAAGTCGCAACGCCGTGGATGCGGCCCTTATGCGCCTTCCGGAACTTCGTTTTCTTTGGTTGCATCATGGCGTTAAGCCCTCAAACTCTCATTTGCCGTTAGGCGGCGTCGCGACGGGACCGCGGGCTCTCGCCCTCGGCCATCCGCTTGTCCTGGGCCATCGGATCGTGCTCGAGGATTTCGCCCTTGAAGATCCAGACCTTGACGCCGCAGGTGCCGAAGGTGGTGAACGCGGTGGCAACGCCGTAGTCGACGTCGGCGCGTAGCGTGTGCAGCGGCACCCGGCCCTCGCGGTACCATTCCATGCGCGCGATTTCAGCGCCACCCAACCGACCCGAGCAGTTGATACGGATGCCCTCGGCACCAAGACGCATCGCCGACTGCACCGCGCGCTTCATGGCGCGGCGGAACGCGACGCGGCGCTCGAGCTGCTGCGCGATCGATTCGGCAACCAGCGTGGCATCGAGCTCCGGCTTGCGGATCTCGACGATGTTGATGACGACGTCGGAAGCGGTGATGTCGGCAACCTTCTTGCGCAGCTTGTCGATGTCGGCGCCCTTCTTGCCGATCACGACGCCCGGACGCGCCGAGTGGATCGTCACCCGGCACTTCTTGTGCGGACGCTCGATCACGATACGCGCCACTGCGGCCTGCTTGAGCTCCTTGTGCAGGATCTCGCGGATCTTGACGTCCTCATGCAGCAGCTTGCCGTATTCGGCCTTGCCGGCAAACCAACGCGAATCCCAGGTCCGGTTGATGCCGAGACGCAGCCCGATCGGATTGATCTTTTGACCCATCTTATTCTCCTGCGCTTCTTCTTTAAGCGCTCGCCTCGGCCTCGACCTCACGAACCACGATCGTGAGATGCGAGAACGGTTTGTAGACACGGCCCGAGCGGCCACGGCCGCGCGGGGCAAAACGCTTCATGACGAGGCCATTGCCGACATGCGCCTCGGCGACGACGAGATCGTCGACTTCGAGGTCATGATTGTTCTCAGCATTGGCAATCGCCGATTCCAGGCACTTCTTGACGTCGACCGCGATCCGCTTGCGCGAGAACTGCAGGTCGGCGAGTGCAGCCGAAGCCTTGCGGCCACGGATCATCTGCGCGACAAGGTTCAGCTTCTGCGGGCTGACGCGCAGCATCCGGGCGACGGCCTTGGCCTCATTGTCCGCGAGGACACGTTCGCGCTTTGGTTTGCTCATCGCTTAATCCTCAAGCCCTCTTGGCTTTCTTGTCGCCAGAGTGGCCGTGGAAGGTACGTGTCGGCGAGAACTCGCCGAACTTGTGACCCACCATTTCCTCGTTCACCGAAACCGGCACGTGCTTCTGACCGTTGTAGACGCCGAAGGTCAGGCCCACGAACTGCGGCAGGATGGTCGAGCGGCGACTCCAGATCTTGATAACGTCGTGACGGCCGGACGCGCGCGCGGCATCTGCCTTCTTGAGCAGCGATGCCTCGACGAACGGGCCTTTCCAGACTGAACGAACCATGTCCGGCGTTCCTTACTTCTTCCGCTTGTGGCGGCTTAGGAGAATGAATTTGTTGGTCGACTTGTTCGAGCGCGTCTTCTTGCCCTTGGTCGGCTTGCCCCACGGTGTCACCGGGTGGCGGCCGCCCGAGGTGCGGCCTTCACCGCCGCCATGCGGGTGGTCGATCGGGTTCATGACGACACCGCGGTTGTGCGGGCGCCAGCCGAGCCAGCGGGTGCGGCCGGCCTTGCCGATCGAGATGTTCATGTGATCGGGATTCGACACCGCGCCGATCGCGCCGCGGCAACGGCCGTGCACCAGGCGCTGCTCGCCCGAGTTCAGGCGGATGATGACGTAGTCCTGGTCGCGGCCGACGATCTGGGCATAGGTGCCGGCGGAGCGCGCAAGCTGACCACCCTTGCCGATCTTCAGCTCGATGTTGTGGACGATCGTGCCGACCGGCATGTTGCCGAGCGGCATCACGTTGCCCGGCTTGACGTCGACATAGCTGCCGGCCACCACCGTGTCGCCTGCGGCGAGCCGCTGCGGCGCCAGGATGTAGGCCTGCTCGCCGTCCTGATACTTGATCAGCGCGATGAAGGCGGTGCGGTTCGGGTCATATTCCAGCCGCTCGACGATCGCCGGCACATCCACCTTGTCGCGGCGGAAGTCGACATTGCGATAGGCCTTCTTGTGGCCGCCGCCGCGGAAGCGCACGGTGATGCGACCGGTGTTGTTGCGGCCACCGTTCGACTGCTTGCCCTCGGTGAGCGCCTTGACCGGCTTGCCCTTATAGAGCGCCGAACGATCGACCATCACCAGCTGGCGCTGGCCCGGCGTCGTTGGATTGTAGGTTTTCAATGCCATCGTCGTTACGCCCTTATAGTCCGGTAGTCACGTCGATGCGGTGGCCCTCTTCCAGGGTCACGATCGCGCGCTTGGTGTCCGACTGCGAACCGAAATTGCCGCGGAACACCTTGGTCTTGCCTTTGCGCACCAGTGTGTTCACGCTCTTGACCTTGACGTCGAAGAGCTTCTCGACCGCTTCCTTGATCTGCGGCTTGGTGGCCTTGGAGGCGACCTTGAACAGCACCTTGTTGTGCTCGGAGGCGAGCGTCGCCTTTTCGGTCACAACGGGCGCGACGATGACGTCGTAGTGGCGCGGATCGATATTCTTCATTTGAAGCGCGCCTCCAGCGCATCGACGGCCGCCTTGGTCAGGACCAGCTTCTGGCGGCGCAGGATGTCGTAGACGTTGATACCCTGGATCGGCAGCACGTCGATATTCGGAATGTTGCGGGCCGCGGTCGCGAAACCGTTGTTGAGCTCGGCGCCGTCGATGATCAGCGCATTGGTGAGCCCGAGGCCGGAGAAGTGACCGACCAGCGCCTTGGTCTTGGCTTCCTTGATGTCGGCGCTGTCAAGCACGACAAGGCCGCCGTCCTTGGCCTTGGCCGACAAAGCATGCTTGAGCGCGAGCGCACGCACCTTCTTCGGCAGGTCGGTCGCATGCGAGCGAACCACCGGACCGAAGGCGCGGCCGCCGCCACGGAACTGCGGCACGCGCGCCGAGCCGTGACGGGCACCGCCGGTGCCCTTCTGCTTGTACATCTTCTTGCCGGTGCGCCAGATCTCGGCGCGACCCTTGGCCTTGTGCGTGCCGGCCTGGCGCTTGTTGAGCTGCCACTGCACGCAGCGCTGAATGATGTCGGCGCGTGGCTCGAGGCCGAAAATGGCGTCGGAAAGCTGGACCGAGCCGGCTTCCTTGCCCTCAAGGGTGGTGACTTTCAGTTCCATCTCACGCACCCTCCTGCTCGGCCGGCGCCTCGGCAGCCTGCTCGCCCGCAACCTTGAACTTGCCGGGCTTCGGAGCTTCCTTCGGCAGCGGCTTCTTGATGGCGTCGCGCACCCTGATCCAGCCGCCCTTGGAGCCGGGAACGGCGCCTTCGACCAGGATCAGGCCACGCTCGACATCGGTCTGGACGACGCGAAGGTTGAGCGTGGTGATGCGATCGACACCCATGTGGCCGGGCATCTTCTTGTTCTTCCAGGTCTTGCCGGGATCCTGACGGCCGCCGGTCGAACCGATCGAACGGTGCGAGATCGACACGCCGTGGGTGGCGCGCAGACCGCCGAAATTCCAGCGCTTCATGCCGCCGGCAAAGCCCTTACCGATCGAGGTGCCGGTAACGTCGACGAACTGACCGACCACGAAGTGATCGGCCTGGATCTCGGCGCCGACCGGAATCAGCGCATCCTCGGAGACGCGGAATTCCGCGACCTTGCGCTTCGGCTCGACCTTGGCGACGGCGAACTGGCCGCGCTCGGCCTTCGGCATGTATACGGTCTTGCGCGAGCCCGAGCCGAGCTGCAGCGCAACATAACCGTTCGTTTCAGTGGTGCGGTGGCCCAGCACCTGGCAGTTGCCGAGCTTCAGCACGGTCACGGGGATATGTTCGCCGGCCTCTGTAAAGACCCGCGTCATCCCGACCTTTTGTGCGATCACTCCGGAGCGCATCGGCGTGGTTCCTGTTCTCTTTCGTCCACTCGCGCGGACTTCAATCCAAAAAACTTAGAGCTTGATCTCGACGTCGACACCGGCGGCCAGATCGAGCCTCATGAGAGCATCGACGGTCTGCGGGGTCGGATCGACGATGTCGAGAAGGCGCTTGTGGGTGCGCATCTCGAACTGTTCGCGGCTCTTCTTGTCGACGTGCGGCGAACGGTTGACGGTGAACTTCTCGATGCGGGTCGGCAGCGGAATAGGACCGCGAACCTGGGCACCGGTGCGTTTCGCCGTGTTCACGATCTCGCGGGTCGACGTATCGAGAATACGATGGTCGAACGCCTTGAGACGGATGCGGATATTCTGGCCGTTCATTGCCGTACTTTCTTTGGTGAGTGGCGAGTAGCGAGTAGCGGATAGAAATTCCTATTCGCCACTCGCCATTCCCTATTCGCTTCTTACTCGAGGATCGAGGCGACGACGCCGGCGCCGACGGTGCGGCCGCCCTCGCGGATGGCGAAGCGCAGCTTCTCCTCCATCGCGATCGGCACGATCAGGTGCACTTCCATCGCGATGTTGTCGCCCGGCATCACCATCTCGGTGCCCTCAGGCAGATGCACGACACCGGTCACGTCGGTGGTGCGGAAGTAGAACTGCGGGCGGTAGTTGGTGAAGAACGGGGTGTGACGGCCGCCCTCTTCCTTGGTGAGGATGTACGCCTCGGCCTTGAACTTGGTGTGCGGCTTGACCGAACCCGGCTTGCAGAGCACCTGGCCGCGCTCGACTTCCTCGCGCTTGGTACCGCGGAGCAGCGCACCGATGTTGTCGCCCGCCTGGCCCTGATCGAGCAGCTTGCGGAACATTTCGACGCCGGTGACGGTGGTCTTCTGAGTGTCGCGCAGACCGACGATCTCGATTTCGTCGCCGACCTTGACGATGCCGCGCTCGACACGGCCGGTCACAACGGTGCCGCGGCCCGAGATCGAGAACACGTCTTCGACCGGCATCAGGAAGGGCTGGTCGATCGGACGCTCCGGCTGCGGAATGTACTCGTCGACATTGCGCATCAGCTCGAGAACCGCGTCATGGCCGAGCTTCTTGTCGCTGTCTTCCAGAGCGGCCAGCGCCGAACCCTTGACGATCGGGATCTTGTCGCCGGGGAAGTCGTACTTCGAGAGCAGCTCGCGCACTTCGAGCTCGACGAGCTCGAGCAGCTCCGGATCGTCGACCATGTCGCACTTGTTGAGGAACACGACGAGCGCGGGAACGCCGACCTGGCGGGCGAGCAGGATGTGCTCGCGGGTCTGCGGCATCGGGCCGTCGGCAGCCGACACGACGAGGATCGCACCGTCCATCTGGGCGGCGCCGGTGATCATGTTCTTCACGTAGTCGGCGTGGCCGGGGCAGTCGACGTGGGCGTAGTGGCGGTTCTTGGTCTCGTACTCGACGTGAGCGGTCGAGATCGTGATGCCGCGCGCCTTCTCTTCCGGGGCCTTGTCGATCTGGTCGTAGGCGGTGAACGTCGCACCGCCGGTTTCCGCCAGGATCTTGGTGATCGCGGCGGTCAGCGAGGTCTTGCCATGGTCGACGTGACCGATGGTGCCGATGTTGCAGTGCGGTTTGTTACGCTCAAATTTTGCTTTGGCCATTTGACTCTCCGTTCAATCGTTAGCTGCCAACCAACGATAATCAGGCAAACTTCTTCTGGACTTCAGCCGACACGTTCGCCGGCGCTTCGGCGTAGTGATCGAACTGCATGGTGAAGGTCGCGCGACCCTGGCTCATCGAGCGCAGGTTGTTCACGTAACCGAACATGTTCATGAGCGGCACCATCGCGTTGATGACGTTGGCATTGCCGCGCATGTCTTGGCCCTGGATCTGGCCGCGCCGGGAGTTCAGGTCGCCGATGACGGACCCGGTGTAGTCTTCCGGCGTCACCACCTCGACCTTCATGATCGGCTCGAGCAGGACGGACTTGCCCATCTGCAGCGCTTCACGGAAACAGGCGCGCGTTGCGATTTCGAAGGCCAGTGCCGACGAGTCGACGTCGTGATACTTGCCGTCGATGAGCTGCACCTTGACGTCGACAATCGGGAAGCCGGCGACGACGCCCGAGCCCAGCACGCTCTCGAGACCCTTCTCGACGCCGGGGATGTATTCCTTCGGCACCGCGCCGCCGACGACCTTAGATTCGAACTCGTAGCCCTTGCCGGCCTCGTTCGGCTCGACGATCAGCGTCACGGCCGCGAACTGGCCGGTGCCGCCGGTCTGCTTCTTGTGGGTGTAGCTGTGCTCGACCCGCTTGGTCACGCGCTCACGGAACGCCACCTGCGGCGCGCCGATATTGGCATCGACCTTGTAGGTGCGCTTCAGGATGTCGACCTTGATGTCGAGATGCAGTTCGCCCATGCCCTTCAGGATGGTCTGACCGGACTCATGGTCGGTCGAAACCCGGAACGACGGATCCTCAGCGGCGAGCTTCGCGAGCGCGACACCGAGCTTTTCCTGGTCGGCCTTCGACTTCGGCTCGATCGCAATCTCGATCACCGGGTCCGGGAATTCCATCTTTTCCAGGATCACCTGCTTGTTGGGATCGCACAGCGTGTCACCGGTGCGCGCTTCCTTGAGGCCCGCCAGCGCGACGATGTCGCCGGCATAGGCTTCCTTGATGTCCTCGCGGTTGTTCGCATGCATCAACAGCATGCGCCCGATCCGCTCCTTCTTCTCGCGGGTCGAGTTCACCACGCCGGTGCCGCTCTGCAGGATGCCCGAATAGATGCGGCAGAAGGTGATAGTGCCGACGAACGGGTCGTCCATGATCTTGAACGCGAGCAGCGCCAGCGGCTCCTTGTCGTCCGCCTTGCGCACGACTTCGTTGCCGTCCTCGTCGGTGCCCTTGATCGCGGGCACGTCGATCGGCGACGGCAAATAGTCGACGACGGCGTCAAGCAGCGGCTGCACGCCCTTGTTCTTGAACGCGGAGCCGCACAGCACGGGATAGAACGCGCCGGTCAGCACCGCCTTGCGGATCAGCCGCTTCAGCGTCGCTTCGTCGGGCTCGTTGCCATCGAGGAAGGCGGCCAATGCGTCGTCGTCGAGCTCGACGGCGGCTTCCACCATCTTCTCGCGGTATTCCTTGGCCTGGTCGACGAGGTCTTCCGGAATGTCGACATAGTCGAACTTCGCACCGAGGGATTCATCGTTCCAGACGATGCCCTTCATCTTCACGAGATCGACGAGACCCTTGAAGTTGTTCTCGGCGCCGATCGGAAGCTGGATCGCGATCGGCTTGGCACCGAGGCGGTCGACGATGTCGGACAGGCACTTGAAGAAGTCGGCGCCGGTCTTGTCCATCTTGTTGGCGAAGACGATGCGCGGAACCTTGTACTTGTCGCCCTGGCGCCAGACCGTCTCGGTCTGCGGCTCGACGCCCTGGTTGGAGTCGAGCACGCACACAGCGCCGTCGAGCACGCGCAAGCTGCGCTCAACTTCAATGGTGAAGTCGACGTGGCCGGGGGTGTCGATGATGTTCAGCCGCTTACCGTTCCAGAACGCGGTGGTCGCAGCCGAGGTGATGGTGATGCCACGCTCCTGCTCCTGCTCCATCCAGTCCATCGTCGCGGCACCTTCGTGCACTTCGCCGATCTTGTGGCTCTTGCCGGTGTAATAGAGGATGCGCTCGGTCGTCGTGGTCTTGCCGGCGTCGATATGCGCCATGATACCGAAGTTGCGATAGTCCTCGATGGCATGTTGGCGTGGCATGGGGCTGTTCCTTAAATTCCGTAATTCGCCTTACCAGCGATAGTGCGAGAAGGCGCGGTTGGCTTCCGCCATCCGGTGCACGTCTTCACGCTTCTTGACGGCGTTCCCCCGGTTGTTCGACGCATCAAGCAGCTCCGCCGAGAGCCGCTCCGTCATGGTCTTCTCGTTGCGCTCGCGCGCGGCCGAAATCAGCCAGCGGATGCCGAGCGCCTGCCGGCGCACCGAGCGGACTTCCACCGGCACCTGGTAGGTCGCACCACCGACGCGCCGGGAGCGCACCTCGATGGTCGGCATGACATTCTCGAGCGCCTGCTCGAACACGCCGAGCGGGTTCTGCTTGGTCTTGGTCTCGATCATGCCGAGCGCGCCATAGACGATGTTCTCGGCGACCGACTTCTTGCCGGCGTACATGACCGAGTTCATGAACTTGGTGATGACGATGTTTCCGAACTTCGGGTCCGGAAGCACTTCACGCTTTTCTGCAGAGTGACGACGCGACATCTTACCTGTTCCCGCTTACTTCGGACGCTTGGCGCCGTACTTCGAACGACGCTGCTTACGGTTCTTGACGCCCTGGGTATCCAGCACGCCGCGGAGGATGTGGTAGCGCACACCCGGCAAGTCCTTGACGCGGCCGCCGCGGATCATGACCACCGAGTGCTCCTGAAGGTTATGGCCCTCACCCGGGATGTAACCGATCACCTCGAACCCATTGGTCAGGCGCACCTTGGCGACCTTGCGAAGCGCCGAGTTCGGCTTCTTCGGAGTCGTCGTGTAGACGCGCGTGCACACGCCGCGCTTCTGCGGCGACTGCTGCAGCGCCGGCACCTTCTTGCGCGACTTCTGCACTTCCCGTGGTTTTGCGATCAGCTGGTTGATCGTCGGCATGTCAGCCTTCACCCTTCAAGTTCACGCGGAACCTCACTGGCTCCGCAAGTTCTTCACGGGAACGAGCCGCCCGTCCGGCCGCCTCACACGAAAACCATTCGCGCAAAACGAAATCGCGCCTACCACTCATTGCTGAGCGGAAAGCGTTTGACGCCGCAGAGGACCACGATCACGACCGATCAGCGTTCGCTGTCCGGTTGAGAACCGAGGTCATGCATCCGAGTTCACTCTCAAGAGAACGCGCTCAAGAGAACAAAGATCGCCCTGGCATTGCCTAGCTATCATCGACAGCGTTTGAGCGGCATTCGTCGAGGTTGGTGCCCGCCTCAGTCCCAGTAGGTCTGATAGGGTGTTCCGTTCCGACGCTGGCGTAGCTCACCGCCTGTCGTTAAGTTCGCGCCTTGTATAAGCGGTAGATAGTGAAGTCAAGCAAAACGACAATACGAGAAACGCCTCTGCCGCATATGGATTTGGCACTTTCGCGCGCTCAGCGCGAGTGAAAATGCAGGGCTCGGCGCCCTTCCTCCGGGCGAGTCGGCCGACTTTTTTACCCGGACAAAATATCCTGAAGCAGCTCTTGCGCGGCTCTCATCCAGAGATATCGCGCAAAATAAGCCTTTGTTTGCCATTGCGGGCGCAAAGAACCCGCTTGGAGACCGGGATTTCCCATGCGCTATACCGACATCGCGATCATCGGCGGGGGACTGGCCGGCTCCACGGCAGCCGCCATGCTGGGCCGTGCCGGCATTCCGACCATCCTGATCGACCCGCACGACGTCTATCCGTTCGATTTCCGCGTCGAGAAGCTGGGCGGCGGCGGGCAGATCGAGCGATTCGCGCGGACCGGATTGGCGGAGGCGGTGCTTTCGCGCGCGACTCACGCACGCGAAAACTGGATCGCCCGCTTCGGCCGACTGCTCGACAGGGCGCCGATCGACCAATAGGCATCATGTATGACGAGCTCGTCAACGCGATTCGGGCTGAGATCGCCGCCCCCGCCGAGTTCATCTACGACAAGGTCACCAATGTTGCGATCAGCGCCGAGCGGCAGGAGGTGACGCTCGGCGGCGGCGAGACGGTTTCGGCCCGGCTGGTCGTGCTTGCCAACGGGCTGAATGTCGGGCTGCGCCGCATGATCGGCATCGAACGACAGATTACCAGCCCCTGCCATTCAATCTCGCTCGGTTTCGATCTCGTCCCCGTGGGCCAGCCGGCATTCCCCTTCCCGGCGCTGACCTATTTCTCCGAGCGGCCGAGCGACCGCATTCCCTATCTGACGCTGTTTCCGGTCGAAGAGCGCCGGATGCGTGCCAATCTGTTCGTCTATCGTGAGGCCGATGATCCCTGGCTGCGCGAGATGCGGGTGAGCCCTGTCAGAACCCTCAATGCCGCGTTGCCCAGACTCTCCCGGATCACCGGCGAGTTCGCCGTTGCCGGCGATATCAAGGTGCGTCCGGCCGATCTTTCTGTCAGTACCAATTATCGGCGGCCGGGCATCGTCCTAGTCGGCGATGCCTTCTCGGTCACCTGCCCGGTCACCGGTACCGGCACCGACAAGGTGTTCACGGACGTCGCCCGGCTCTGCAATGTCCATATCCCGGCGTGGCTTGCCAGCGAAGGCATGGGCGTGGACAAGATCGCCGCGTACTACGACGATCCCGTCAAGAAGGCTTGCGACGCCTGGTCAATGGCCAAGGCCTTCGACTTCCGCCGGGTGTCGACGGACACCAGCCTTTACTGGCGTGCGCAGCGCGGCGGCCGCTTCCTGTCGTGGCTTGGCCGAGGCGCCCTGCGACGGCTTGCTGGCGGAGGACGCCGGACGACGCTGCCGGAGGCGCTGCCGCAGACGCCGTAGGAAATGGTAGCCGAGCAGCCGGCCCGCTTCCATCCGGTAGCCCAGCGACTTCGTTCCGCTGACATCGAAGATCAGATCGAGCATGGTGCGGCGGCCGGCCCATAGCTGGGCCATGAAACTGTCTTCGGCGGCGCAGGAATTGATCGCCTCGATCTCGGGCTGCGCGAGCAACTGATCGGTCACCTTGTCGACGAGCAGATGCCCGGGCGAATATCGCGCGAACTGCGCTTCGTATGCTGTCTTCCAAGTATAGGCGGTCGAGCCGCAATACATCAGCACCTGCGCGGCCGCCACCTCGCCGTTCACCTGGAGCAAGGCGACGGAGCAAGCCTGACGGTCGGCCAGATTCTGCACCAACTGTCTGGTGAAGGCGGCATCGCGGACGTCCGACAGCAGCGCCGTGCCCCGCTCGCCCTTCCAACTTGCCTTTTCCATCGTCAGAAATGTCTCGAACGCCTGGCGGACCGCGCCGGGCGACCGGTCGTTGACGACATCGACGGCGCCAAGCGCTGACAATCTGTTCCAGTCCTGACGCAGTTTTTTCCGCGTCGAGCCGCTACGCTTCACGCCGAATTCCTTCGTCACGAAAGGTCGGCTGCTCGTTGCAACGATCAACGGCTCGATGCCACGCGCAGCCAGCCATTTCGACATGGCGGCATAGCTCGGGCATTCCGCGTCGAGCGACGTGAGGCTGAGGACATCAGGCAGCAGCGGGTCTTGTTCGATGGCGGCGAGGAACGCGGGAACGACCTGATCGGCGAAAGCCGGATCGACGACGGGGCTGGAGAGAAAAGCGTACTCGTAGGGCAGCGCTTCCGATACCTTTGGCCACAGCCGCACCGTCTGCCGCACCTGCAACGCCCAGATGCCCACGAGCCTGCGCCGCGCAGCGCCCTGCTCCCAGGCCAGCAACACGCGTATCTTGGCAAAGTCGGTCGCAACGACCGCCGCAAGCGCGGCCGGATTCATGAACACGTTCGACGACGCACGCCGCACCAGCTCGTCCCATTGCGGGGCGATGTCCAGCCTCGGTGAATCGATCGTGAGCGTCATCCGGCGACCACGCACTGAGGGCTGATCTGGTCGGCTAGGAAGATCTCGTGGATTGTTTCGTCA
>NZ_JBEGDB010000350.1:0-7131 GCF_043638955.1 Bradyrhizobium sp. 31Argb
CCGAACCGCCGGATACGGACCCGTACGTCCGGTGGTGTGGGAGGGGCGAAGCCGCGAGGCTTCCCCCTATCCCGATTGCTCGATCGCGCCAACAACGGTGAGCTGAAGATGCACATCCTCGCGCTGATCGCCAAGCAGCCGCAGCTCACCGCGCATCATATCCGCGCTTTGGTCGCCGATCGCTTCCCGGAAATTGCGGTGGGCGATCGCGTTGTCAACCTGCCGCCGATCCGCACCTTTCAAGAGGCGTTGAAGCGCTGGCGAGACGAATATCGCGTGGAGCTGGAATCGATCCGCAACCCGGACGGATTCAAGTCGAAGATGCGGTTCGCGGCGCGCGTCGCGTTGCCGGCGACCAGGCTCAACGAGGTCTGGCAGATCGACGCCTCGCCGGCGGACGTGCTCACCACCGATGGCCGCTACGCCATCTATATCTGCGAGGACATCTTCTCGCGGCGCCTCGTCGCGCTGGTCTCCAGGACCGCGCGAGCCGCCGCCGTTGGCCTGTTAGTTCGCAAGGCCATCCTCGCCTGGGGCGTGCCGGAGCGGATTAAGAGCGACAACGGTTCGGACTTCATCGCGCACACGACGCAGCGTCTGTTCGCCTCGCTGCTGATCGAGCACGAGAAGTCGGACCCGTTCTCGCCGGAGCAGAAGGGCCACGTCGAGCGGGCGATCGGCACGCTGCAGCGCGGATTGATGCGCACGCTGCAAGGCTTCATCGGCCACAGCGTTGCCGACCGCAAGGTGATCGAGAATCGGAAGGCGTTCGCACAGCGCCTCGGCGAAGCGCCGGAGGATACGTTCCAGGTCGCGCTGTCGGCTTCCGAGCTGCAGCAGCGTGTCGACGACTGGTGCGCCGATGTCTACGGCCGCAAGCCGCACAGCGGCCTGAAGGGACAGACTCCCTTCGCGATGGCCGCGATGGCACCGGGGACGATCCGTCGGATCGAGGACGTCCGCGCGCTCGACATGCTGCTGGCGCCGGTCGCCGGCAAGGATGGCCTGCGCACCGTCACCAAGACCGGAATCCGGATCGACGGCGCGCATTATATCGGCGGCTTCCTCCCTGTCGGCGAGCCCGTGCTTGTGCGCATGGACGAACAGGACATGGGCACGGCTTACGTGTTCGGGGCCGATGGAGAGACCTTCCTGGGCACCGCGATCGCGCCGGAGCTTGCCGGCGTCGATCCCGCCGCCGCAATTGCCAAGGCCCGCGCGGAGCAGAAGCGCCTCATCAACGAGCGCATGGCGGAGGTGAAGAAGGAAGCCCGCCGCATCAAGGCCAAGGATTTCGCCGGCGCCATCCACCGCCAGGCGCTCGCCGACGAAGGCAAGCTGATCGAGTTTCCGAAGCCGACCACCGCCCACGATTCACCGGCGCTCGCCGCCGCGCGCGCAGCCCACACCGAAGATGCGCCGCGCCATGCCGATGGCATCGCCGAGCTGGCCGCGCAGCTCCGCGACGAGCCGTCGCCCGCCAACGTCAAGCCGCTTCGCCCGGCCGAGACCGCGCATCAGCGTTGGAACCGCGCCCGCGCGATCGAAGCCCGCATCCAGCGTAACGAGTACGTGGACCCCGACGAGCTGATCTGGCTCGGCGGCTACCGCGAAGGTCACGAGTACCGCGGTTTCCTCGCCACTTACGGCGAGCCCGCTGCCACCGCCGGAGAAGCCGGCAATCCCTAAACCCCGATTGGAGAGTCAGGAATCCAATGAACGCCTCAACCACACCCGTTGTCCAAGGTCCCGTCGCACTGAAGAACGTTGCTGCGTTCATGGCGATGACCACGCGCTTGATCGAACGTTCTCACCATCTGCCGGGTTTCGGCGTCTGTCACGGCCCATCGGGCTACGGCAAGACCTACGCATCGATCTTCGCGCAAAACCGGACCAAGGCGGTCCGCGTCGAAGTCGGTGATAGCTGGACTCGCCGGACGCTTCTCCGCAACATCCTTCGCGAATGCGGCGAGACGGTCAAAGACAAATGGCCGATCTCCGATCTCTCCGATCTCGCCAAGTCGGTCCTGGGCGAAAATCCCAGCCGACCGCTGATTATCGACGAAGCGGACAAGCTCGTCGACAAGGGCATGATCGAGATCGTGCGCGAGCTGCAGGAATCCTCCGGCGCGTCGGTGATCCTGATCGGCGAAGAGAAACTGCCGGCGAAGTTGCTTACCGTTGAACGCATGCACAACCGCGTGCTGCACTGGTTTCCAGCGCAGCCCTGCGATCTCGAAGATACGCAGATCCTCGCCAGAGCTTTCGCACCGAAGGTCGACATCAAGGATGATCTGCTCGAAGCGATCTGCAATCGCTCCAATGGTCGCGCCCGGCGCATTGTGGTCAATCTCGATCACGCTGCGGAGATCGCGCGCAACCGCAACCTCCGCGCACTCGACCTGAAGGCCTGGACCGGCGAGTTCTTCACCGGCGAGCCGCCGACACCGCGTCACGTCGAACCGTACTCGCGCCGCGCGCAGAAGGTGGCCTGATCGATGAGACCGGAGCACTTCCATAACACCCAGCTTTCGGTCCGCGTGCCGCGAGGCCATGAAGGCTTCTGGCAGATCATCTGCCAGCTCGCCGAGAGGCAGGGCGATTTCACCATCAATGACGTCGATGGTGAAAGCAATGTCGGCCGCAGCGACGTGCAAGTCTATGTCTGGTCGCTGCACAAGGCCGGCTTCCTCGACATGGTCAGCCGCGGGGCGCCCAACCACGTCTCGGCCGTCTTCCGCCTGGTCAAGCGGCAGAAGGAAGCGCCGCGCGTGCGCCGCGATGGCTCGATCATCCCGTCGACCGCGCAGGAGCAACTCTGGCGCACCATTCGCAATCTCAAGAGCTTTGGCCTGACCGAACTCGTCTTCGCCGCCACCACCGAGGAAGTGGCGCCCGGATATCAGACCGCCAAGCGTTACGTCTGCCGCCTGACCACGGCGGGATACCTGACCGAGCAGAGGAGCCGCGGCGCCATCAAGGCCGTTTACCGGCTCAAGCCCGGCATGGACACCGGGCCGAAGCCGCCGGAGGCGCGCAAGCTCGAAGCCGAGCTGATGTGGGACCCGAACAAGCGCGTGCTCGTCGGCGCGGCGCCGATCGCATCGGAGGTGTCCCGATGAAGGAGGTGATGCAGACGAAGGCCCGCAAGGCCTGGGGCGATGCGATTCCGGCCGAGGTGGAAACCCTCGCGCGCCTCGCGGATCGCATCACGCAGAGGAAGGCCGCGGAACGCATCGGCTATTCCAATGCCGTCGTGTCCTATGTGCTCGGCAACAAATACACCGGCGACATCGATCGCGTGAAGGCGAAGATCCGCGGCGCGCTGATGAACGAGACGGTGATGTGCCCGATCCTCGGCGAGATCGGCACCGACCGCTGCCTCAACGAACAGAAGATGGACAACACCGGCGCGTCCTCGATCCGCGCGCGGCTCTATCGCGCCTGCCGCAGCGGGTGCCCGCATTCCCGCATCAAGGAGGACGGTGATGCTTAGCACCGATTTAAAGCGCCTTCACGACACCTTTGAAGGTTGGAGCCGCGGCCAGCCGTTCCCCACGATCGACGCCTGGATACAGTTCGGTCGCGACCTCAAGTCAACGATCGCCCGCGCTGCACTACTTGAACTCGGCGTCGACGTTCGTGTGCTCGATCTCGAGAACGAGGCGCCGGCGGCGGACGGCAAGATCGTCTACCTGCACAAGCGCCGGCCCGTGCTGGTGCCGATCGGCAATGGAGACGGCAAGTGAGCGCCGACACCGAAACCGCCGCGACGCGCCCCATGACGTTCGCCGACCAGGTTGCCCTGGTCGACGTCGATGCGGTCGCAACCCGCATCGCATCGTCGGGTCCGCGCTTTGCGATACAGGCATCCACGATCGAGATCATCGCGATGGCGGTCCTGATCGGCCGCCTGCGGACCATCGCAGATCTCACCTACGACATGCTCGCCTTCGCCGACATCGTCACGGCGCAGCGCGACCGCGACACCCGGGCCGCGCTCATGTCCGAACTCAGCAAGAAGATTTCCGTGCTCGGCGCCGCGCTGGAAGCGCTCGGCTACGGTCAGCCCACATCACCAGCACCAGAGGAGAAGTAACGATGGCCAAGCGCAGCAAGGCCGCGGCGGCGGATATGCGCATCCCGCAAAATCGTGACGAGGTCGCGGAGATGATCGCCAAATATGGCGAGAAGCTCCGCGAGATCGAGCTGATCGAGACCGGGATGAACGAGAGCCTAGCCAAGGTGAAGACCGACGCGGAGCAGGAAGCGGCCCCGCATGTCGATGCGGCTGAGAAAATATTCAGGGGTCTGCAGATCTATTGCGAGGCCAATCGCCAGGCGTTGCTCGGTGACACCGGACTCAAGACGGCCAAGTTTCCGACCGGCAATGTGTCATGGCGCTGGAAGCCCGCCAAGGTGACGTTGAAGGGCGAGCACGACGCCATCATCGCGCGCATCCTTGAAAAGCAGGCCGATGCGCTCGCTCGCGGTGAGACCGGCGAGAACTACGCCAACTTCCTCCGGCTCAAGCGCGAGATCGACAAGGATTCGATGCTGAAGAATCCGGATCTCGCCCGCACCATCGACGGCGTCCGCATCGGCAGCGGCGGCGAGACGTTCGAGATCGAGCCGTTCGGCGCCCAGCTTTCGGAGGCCGCGGAATGACCCGACTCGGCCTCACACCCCGCATGCGCGATTGCTTCGAGGCAATTCGCGACCACTTGCTTCGGCATGGCGCTGCGCCAAGCTACGAAGATCTTCGTGTCGCACTCGGCGTCAAGTCCAAGAGCGTGGTGCACCGGCTCGTCGTGAGCCTCCGGGAGCGCAACTGGATCGTCTTCTATGATCATCTCGCCCGCTCGATCTCGATCATAGAGCCGCCGCCGGGCCATCAGCTTTCACCCAAGGTGGAAGCCGCGCTGCATGCCTGGTGCGCTAAGCACGGCGAGACCGATCCCAGCGCCGTCGTCAACGACGCCGTCGCGCTGTTCCTCGACGAAGCCGCGGGGGGCATCGCGGCATGACCGAGCCGGCGACGACAGCATGTCAGGTGACCGTTGCCGACATCCAGCGCGCCGTTGCGCATTGCTACGGCGTGAGCGTGGCGGATCTTCGCTCAAGCCGCCGCGCGCCCGAAACCGTGCAGCCGCGTTTCATAGCCATCTATCTCGCCCAGATCCTGACTCCACTGACGGCGAGCGCGATCGGCCGGCTCTTTGGCGACCGCGACCATTCGGCCATCCTGCGGGCGATCAAGATGATCCAGGTGCGGCTCGGCAAGGATCCCACGCTCGCCGACGAATTTGAGATGCTGAAGGCAGAAGCCTGCCGGCATGCCGGGAGCGTGTGGCGCTCCCGCATGCCAGGCGATGTGCTCACCTTCGATCAGACGCTCAACCAATTCGGTTTCGAACTCGCGATCGTGCCGATCGGCACGCGCGATCACAACGGCTTCGCCCCGACAAGAGGGCGCAAGGCTTCAACAGGAGAGTGACGATGAGACTGACGGAGCGTCCCGCAACCACGAGCATGATCGCGACGATCCACACGCTGAAGCCGAAGGCCGGCCTTGGCGATGATGAGACCTATCGCGATTTCCTTCAGAGTGTAGCCGGCGTGCGCAGCTCCAAGGAGCTGTCGGTGGCTACGGCCCCACGCGTGATCGAAAAGATGCGGGAGCTTGCCGGCGGCGCCGGTGCGGCCAAGGGTTCGGTTGTCGGCCTGGACGGCCCGATCGGCACCAAGCTGCGCGCGCTCTGGATCTCTGGCTACAACCTCGGCATCGTCCGCGATCGCAGCGATCACGCGATGCTATCGTTCCTGCAGCGGCAGACCGACGTGTCGCATGTCCGATTCCTGAAGGACGCGCGCGCCGGCTCATCTGCGATCGAAGGGCTGAAGTCGTGGCTGGGCCGAACCGGCAACGTCGAATGGCCAACCGACAGCGACGACGTCATAGGTTCCAAGCGCGCGGTGCTGTACGCACAGTGGCGCCGGCTAATCGAGATCGGCGCCGTCAAGCCGATTGGCAGCGCCGTCGATCCGATGGAGGATTTGCAGCACTACGCCGGCCGCATTGTGAGGCAGAACCGCTGGGAGACCTTTAAGTCAGCCGACTACGACGAGGTGCAGAAGGCGCTCGGTCGCAAGCTGCGCGCCGCGCTCGCGCAGCACACGGGAGACGCGCAATGAGCACGGCCGTGGTTTGGACGCCGCAGCGCGTCGACGAATTGACCAAGCTTTGGGCTGCCGGCAACACTGCGGCCCAGATCGCCGGCGAGTTGGGCAACGTCACGCGCAACGCTGTCATCGGAAAGGTCCATCGGCTCGGCCTCGACGGCCGGGTGAAGGCCAAGAATGGCCTCGCGCCGAAACGTGAGCGACCGGCGCGCGTGCGTCTCCGCCGTGCGGCTTATGATGCAAGGCGCGTCACGAAGGTTGCGGCGGCGCTGGCCGAGATCCCGGAGTCGCCGGCGTCGGACTCCTCGGCACCGACATCATTCGCGTGCCGCGGCGTCTCCTTGCTTGAGCTGAAGGACGAAACCTGCCGCTGGCCGATGGGCGATCCCGCACAGCCCGGCTTCGTCTTCTGCGGCAACCAGGCGCTCGCCGTCTCGCCGTACTGCGCCCACCACGGGCGGATGGCCTATGCGCCAGGGGGCGAGACGCACAGATGAAAACCCGACCCGTCCGCGTCTGCGACCACGCACTGTTGCGCTTCATCGAACGCGTCGGCGGCCTCGATACCGAGGCCCTGCGCGCCAGCCTTGAAGGCTCGTTGAACCGTGCGGTCACCGCTGCCGGCACGATCGGCGCACACGAAGTCGTCGTGATCGCGGACGGGAATAAGTACGTCATCGTCAAGGGCACTGTCGTCACCGTGCTCGATCCGAGGATGGCGCCGAAGCGGATCAAGGGTCGGCGTCGATGACGAATGTGCTGCCGGGCGTGCTGCAGGAAATTGCGGAGGTGGCGGGGGAGACCGCCGCCCTGTCGATCGCCGCGCGCCAGGGCGGCCGTCGCGTCTACATCCCTAGCGCCAACCGGTTGGTCGTGAGCGTCATCCGGCGACCACGCACTGAGGGCTGATCTGGTCGGCTAGGAAGATCTCGTGGATTGTTTCGTCAC
>NZ_JBEGDB010000351.1:0-7105 GCF_043638955.1 Bradyrhizobium sp. 31Argb
AGGCTTCCTCCTAAAAGAAAGCCTTGAATCACGTTCAATCTGATTTGAGAATCCCAAGAGTCCACACGGCCTAGGGTGAGATGACGTTTCCAAAAAGCATTGTATCGCTGCTGATTTTGAAATTCGCGCAGTGGTACGAAACTTGCTGTTCTCTTCGCCAGCCATTGCAATGTCTGGAGAAACATATGCACAACGTCGTCTGCATCAAGCAGGTTCCCGACTCGGCGCAAATCCGCGTGCACCCCGTGACTAACACGATCATGCGTCAGGGCGTGCCGACCATCATCAATCCATACGACCTCTTCGCGCTCGAGGCCGCGCTGGAGCTGCGCGATAAATTCGGCGGCGAGATCACCGTCCTTACGATGGGGCCGCCGTCGGCCGAGGACTCGTTACGCAAAGCGCTCACCTTTGGCGCCGATCGCGCCGTACTGCTCACCGATCGCTGCTTCGCGGGCGCCGATACGCTGGCGACGAGTTACGCACTTGCGACCGCCATCCGCAAAATCGGCAAGGAATATGGCCCGCCGGACCTCATCTTCACCGGTAAGCAGACCATCGACGGTGACACCGCCCAAGTTGGGCCCGGCGTCGCGAAGCGGCTAGGTGTGCTGCAGCTCACCTACGTCGCCAAGATCAGTGCCTTGGATCTTGCCGCACGCACAGTTGAAGCGGAACGGCGCTCCGAAGGCGGCGTGCAGGTGCTCCGCACCCGGCTGCCGTGTCTCATCACCATGCTGGAGGCAACCAACCAGATT
The DNA here is from genome assembly GCF_043638955.1 of Bradyrhizobium sp. 31Argb. NCBI lineage: Bacteria > Pseudomonadati > Pseudomonadota > Alphaproteobacteria > Hyphomicrobiales > Nitrobacteraceae > Bradyrhizobium > Bradyrhizobium sp. 31Argb. Next base: position 759 of record NZ_JBEGDB010000351.1, read on the forward strand.
CGCCGCGGCGCCATGGCGGATGCGTTGCGTGCCGCCCGGGCGCCGATCGTGAAGTGGAACGCGCAGCAGGCCGGCGTCGAGGACATCTCCAAATGCGGTCTCAAGGGCTCGCCGACCGTCGTTAAGCGTGTATTCGCGCCGTCCGCGCGCGCTGAGAAGGCGGTGCTGGTAGAAGCCGCCGAGCAGCCGGCGCAAGCATTGATCGACGCGATCTTCAAGCACCAGCCCAAGCTTGAGACCGATCTTGCGGCGCTGGCCCGCGATGCCTGATCCGAAGAGTCTTGATGATGAGCGATCTGACAGGAGCTCGCGCGTCTCCTGAAGGGCGCGCCGGCAAGAAGGCGCTCGCGGTGAATTTCAACGCAGTATGTCTGGGTCTTTATCGAACAGGAGCGCGGCCAGTGCAATCAGTCTCCTTGGAGCTGAAGCTGAAAGTTGATCTCGCGGAGGTCGTGATCGGTCCGGAGACAAAGGCGACGCGCAGCGCCCGCGGTCGAACTCTGCCACGGCGCCGACCTTCTATCTGGTTGCCGACAACATGCTTGCAGATTGCCGCAACGTGTCCGACACCAAGGCCTTGACCGGCCTTGTCAACACCTCCGAGCCGGAGATCCTGTTGTTGGGAAGCACGATCTTGGGTCGTGATCTCGCCGCCTCCGCCGTCGCCCTATGCAGGCGACCGCGTTGCAAGCGAGGGTAGGTTTGAGAACATGCGCCACTGAACAAAGGAGAGGCCCATGATCGAAGAGAGGTTCGATGCGATCGTTGTTGGCGCCGGAATGGCCGGCAACGCGGCCGCGCTGAGCATGGCCAAGCGCGGCATGAAGGTGCTGCAGCTCGAGCGCGGCGAATATTCCGGATCAAAGAACGTGCAGGGGGCAGTCCTCGATGCGGACATCTTGGAGCAGCTGACGCCAGATTTCCGCGAGAATGCCCCCCTCGAGCGCCGCCTTGTCGAGCAGCGCTTTTGGATAATGGAGAGCCGTTCCCATATCGGGCTGCGCTACCGCTTCAACGATTGCAATCACCAGCGACCGAACCGGTACATCGTCATCCGCCCCGAATTCGACAAATGGTTCTCCTGCAAGGTGAAGGAGGCCGGCGCCACCCTCTTGTGCCAGACTACCGTTACCGAGCTGGCGCAGAACCGCCGTGGCCGCGTCATTGGTGTGCGTACTGACCGACAGGACGGCATAATCCACTCCGACGTAGTGGTGCTCGCCGAGGGCGTCAATGGCTTGCTCGGGACGTGTGCGGGCTTGCGCGAGCGGCCGACGCCCGACCAGGTTGCGCTGGAGGTCGAGGAAATGCACCTTTTGCCGCGCGAGACCATCGAAAACCGCTTCAATCTCAAGCGCGACGAAGGGGTCGTGATCGAGGCCGCCGGCACCATCTCGCGCGGGATGACCGGCATGGGTTTCATCTATGCGAACAAGGAGTGCATCTCACTCGGCATCGGCTGCCTCGTCTCCGATCTCCAGCGAACGGGCGAAACGCCTTACGGGCTGCTCGACCGCTTCAAGCGTCATCCGTCGGTGGTGCCACTAATCGACGGCTCAGAGCTCAAGGAATATTCCGCGCACCTCATCCCGAAAAGCGGCTACAACACCATACCCCAGCTCTACGGCGATGGCTGGGTGGTAATCGGCGATGCCGCCGAACTCGACAGCACCAGCTATCGCGGGCGTTTGAACGTTGCGATGATCTCTGGGAAAATTGCCCCGGAGGCGATCTTCCGTGTGAAGTCGCGCGGCGGCCGCTGCACGTCGAATAGCTTATCATTGTACAAGAAGATGCTGAATGAGTCGTATGAGGATTTAAAAAAGAAGGATATGCCGGCGCTGATGCACACCCAGCCGGACAACTTTCTCCTCACCTATCCGCAGCTCGTCTCCAAAGCGATCCAGAACTTCGCTCGCATTGCCGGCAGGCCAGTGGCGGGGGAGAAGGACGCGGACTCAAAATCCTCTGGCGATGTGTGGTCATGGACCGGACTCTTCGGTGATGGGTTCCGCTTCCCGCGCGCCTGGCGTTGAAAGAGTATGAGGGTTCAGACTCGATTGATCCAATAGGCGACGATGGCCGCGAGGTAGACGGCAGCATTAGAAGTTCCTGGCGAGTTTGTCGTAGCGAATTGCAACACGCCTGAAATCCTTCTGCCGGCGGAAACAGCGCCTATAACGTTGCGCTTTTTGTCGACGCGTTTGCTGAATCTGTGGAGGATCACCCTGTTGGATTTTGTTTGGAATGACGGGCTTCGCGCCGCGATTGACGATTTCGGCGCGAAAGCCGTCGCCATCGTAGCCTTTGTCCCCAATGAGGGTAGACATGGGAGGTGCGAGTGTCAAAACGGCCGGCCCTGCGGAGACCGTTGGTGCGTACGGGATGAATGTTTGTGACACTGTGAGTTTCCTCCCCGTCTGAGATGGCCGGTTGCGGAAAAACCTCACGCCAGCCTCGCTGTAATTTCGGGCCGGGAATCTGCCGTCATAGACAGTTCCGACCAACCCGTAAGTGCCCTATCTTTTCGGCATATTTTCGGCGACTGCTGTACGGTTGCACAAATTTTCAGGATTTGTCGTTCAGCGAAGCCAATCGCAGATTAAGCGGAACTGTGTTCGATCTTCTGCGACAGCGCCCATCCACCGTCAGCGAAATGTTCAGGGCAGCACCGGTAGGGAAGGAGAAAAGAATCGAAAGCAACATTTGCGGCACCTTGCCGGGTCAGGAACAACCGCCGACTGCCGAAATCGCGACGGTCATCGAAGTCTGCAGCACACCAGTTTTTCGGGTGCTGTTACTATGTCATCCGTTGTCCTCAGAGAAGCGCGAGATGAGGTAAGGTGAGTTCACCTTTGCCTTCGGCAACAGAGGTGTGTAATTTTTGCGCGGCGGCAGTCAGAACCGGCACTGCTATTGCGGTTTCGCCTGCTAACCGCACGGCGCAATCAATATCCTTTGCGGCATTGGTAATGGATATCGCCAAAACATCCGGTCTTTCGCCCAACATAAAGGCTGCGAAATTCTGGAATATTCCGCTGTTGGTCGCGCCGCGACTGACTAACGAGCGTAAGGTTGCAAGATCAACGCCAAGGCCATCGGCAAACCGGCAAGTTTCAGCAGTTACCGCCGCTATGCCCATCGTCATGCCGTTATAGACCAGCTGGAGCTTATGGCCTTGCCCGACATCGCCGACAGGGACGATGTTCTCGCAAAACGCAGCAAGAATACCGGCAGCGATACGGAAACTTTTCCCATCCGATCCAACAACGGCGTTGAGACGTCCTTGCTCTGCATGTTCAGGGCTTCGCGTTACGGGGGCATCTATAAAGGCTAAGCGATGCTTTTGGGCCTGTTCGGCCAAAACGAGCGTTGAAGCAGGATGAGACGTTGTGCAGTCAAGTATCAGACTCTGTCGGGGTAAATGCGCGAACAATCCGTGTTGCCCAAGACAGACTGCCTCAACCTCGCGGCTTGAAGGCAAGGACAAAACGACGACATTTACATGCCTGGCCAATTCAGCAATGGAAGCACGTTCACAAGCGCCCATGCCGATTAAACGTTCCGCACCCCTACGGTTCTTGTTGGCTTTGATATGCAATTCGGCGCCATGACGCAAAAGACTGATCCCTATGCCGGTTCCCATGCGTCCTGCGCCGATCAGGCCGATCTTTTGTCGCGCTGGCATAGGCGTTGCGGTCGATAATGGATTTTCAGTCATGCTCTCGCTCACTATGCATTTCGAAAAAAGCCGGTTTCTTGCAGAACGCGCAGCCGCTTATGATGGTTATCAATGAGGTAGTCCGGCTGCGCCGCATGCAAACGCGACTCGGACACCAACCCGCCGGTAATGGCTACGCTGATCAAGCCAAGATTGCGTGCAATATCCGTTTCGACCGGCATGTCCCCGATGAAGACGGTTGACCCAGGGTTCAGATTGTGTGTTTGCATGTACAGCTGAAGCCGTTCGCCTTTGCTCATGCTTTTGTATTGAGTAGCGCGGCTTTCAAAGGCCAGAACCTCATCGACGCAATCGTCGATTCCAAGCCGTCGCAATTGGGTACGGAGGGGTTCGACTATATGGTTGCTCAGAATGATGGTGGAAACGGCCTGTTGACGCGCCGTTTCCAAAATGCGGCGGGCGCCGTCGCGCAGATCGGCTTTGCTCGCCAGCGGCTCGTAGGTGTCGTGAAAAATAGCGCTGCCATCGCTATCCACTGTTTCGACTTCGCGTTCCGATATTCCGAGATTGCGGTAAAGGACGGAAAGTGGAACGTCGCACTGGTCCAAAAAAGTTTGCATGTCGATGGCAGCGCGGCCGAACCGGCTCAGAATGGCGTTCGTCGTTTGCAGCAAGGCATCGGCATCGTCGAGCAGAGTGCCGTTCCAATCGAATACAAGAGCCGGCTTCATCGTGACCTCAGGCAGCGGATACTTTTGTGAAGGCGAGATCGGCGACCAATCTATTCAAGTTTTCGTTCGCGCGTTTTTGCCCCGCAGGAGTTGGCATCTCGACCGTAAACGGAGATAGATCGATTCCATCATGCCCCTGCGGCAGCAAGGATACGAGAGAATGAAAGGGCAGATAAGTGACGCTGGCAGCATTGATGGACAAAGCAATGTGCCTTTCGATCACCGTGAGCGTTTGCGACTCGATTTTATGGAAACGCAGACTGTTCTGTCGCGCTTCGGGTGGCAATGTTTTCCAGACTTTCCAGAACGCCAACTCATCAATCGTGTCGATACCCATTCCGTAGTAATTTGGCGCTACGATGGGCGGAGAACCGATTGCCCAATGCACAGCCTTGGCCCCGGCGGCAAGGAGCATTTCCGTCACTGCCCGGCTTGTATCGCCGCGAATGAGCGCCTCATCGGCTATAATTATGGTTCGGCCTGTAACGTCTTTGCTTGCGACCCGGTACTTTTGCGCGATAAGCGATTTGCGTTCGCCAGCGATGCCTATGAGCGTGCGCTCCGAACAGCATGTTGCGATCACTTCGTGCCTTTGAACGAGGGCACCCTGTTGTTCGGCCAGAGATGCGAATAGAACATCGGCATACGGCTTTCCCGTACGCGGCATGGAAGAAACGATGATGGGGGCGGAGCCCGTTTCGACCACTAAAGTCGGCGAGATAATTCGACCCAGGGTAACGCCTATATTGTGACGGGTGCTCAGATGAGAGTGGCCTCGTATCGACGTTTTCGTATTTCCTAGATAGAGCGTCTCATAGGCGCAAAGCTTTGGGCTGTGTCCAGCACGGCCAACAAAGCGAGTGATGCAATCTCCCGTTTGTCCGTCCACATACTTGATGTGACTTGGCAATATCTCGTCCGCTTGGCCTTGTAGTCCGGAGAAAGCGCAATTTTCGGAGGCAAAGAGTACAAAACCGTCTTCGGTTTTCATGAATTCCAAAGGCCGCAAATCACTACGATTGCGGAAAGCAGTTAGATTACCTTGACCATCCAATAAAAGTGCGATGATGGCCCCATCAATACGGACATCAATGTCACGAAAGACTTTCTCGTAATCAACCGGCAAAGCGTGCTGCCAATAGTCTTTTTGACAAATGCGCTCAATAAGCTTGAGCGGAAGCTCTGCATCCGTTCTGCTGCCAAACCGATAGCCTTGGGCAAGCAGTTCTTCCTTAAGTTCATCAGCGTTGGCCAAAGCGCCGTTCAAACAAACGGTCAAGTGGCGATGGCCGGCTTTATGGTTGTCAAGGGGCTGGACGTCGCCGTCACTGTTCTCCCGGGAAGATGGAGTACGAATATGTGCTATCGCTACATGTGGCCTGAAATTCGCACCCTGTTCATCATAATCAATCGTTGCGAAGTCGCGTGGTGGCCGACATGACTTTGTATATTGAAAACCTTTTGCATGCATGAACGCGGCAACGCCGAACCCCGCCTGTCCACGGTTTTCAAGCTTCGGAACCATGTGCTTGAGCCGATCGTAAACCGTCTTTTGTGAACGGCTTGGCAACAGAAAAGCGCCTGCAATACCGGACATGCTTCTCTCCTTTGGACAACGACTGTTACCGTGTCATCGTTTGACGCTGCGTGTTGTTGTGTTCAACCGTGTCCGGTTGAAGACATCCATGTCCGGAGCCAGGCACCAAGGCGGAAGGAATCCGGCGGCTCGGCGCGAAGCACATGGTCTTGCCCTTCATCAAGCAAGGCTCGTACCAGGGCTTTGTCGGCGCGCCTGAAGCTGCCTCTCACGACGCTGTCTCAGTCGCGGCAGGTTCGTCATGCAAATAGTCGCGACAATCTAGTGGTCTATCACAGTGATTTTGACTCTTTGGGGGTGGCTGGATAGGCGCGGCCGAGTTTGGCGCGAGCTTTGT
>NZ_JBEGDB010000352.1:0-7059 GCF_043638955.1 Bradyrhizobium sp. 31Argb
CAGCGATCCGATCACCTCAAAAGCTCTTGTGCCACGGGGGCCGTCCACATATGGGTCCCGGCCTTCGCCGGGACGACAAATCAGCCGATCGCGATACCGCCGCCGATGGTGCGGTTGAGCACCTGCGTGGTTTTTTCGATCCGCTCGGCTGCGGCGTTGAGTGCGTTCGAGATTGCGACTTGCGTAGCGCGGGCGCGATCGACCGCGGCGGCTCCGGAGTTGCGTAAGGATTCGACTTCCTCTTCCAGGCTGCGGATGCGTGCGCCAGCGTCGACCAGTTCGTCGCAGGCGGTGAGCGCCGCCATCACCGTCAAACGGGCGTCGCCAATCTCGCCGAACTTGCCGCGCAGCGATTCGATGCGCGTTTCCAGGTTCTCCGCGAGCTTCAAGAGACGAACCTCCTGCCCCTCTTCGCACGCCATCCGGTATTGCCGGCCGTTGATGGTGACGTTGATGTGACTCATCGCGTGTTCTCCTCGCCATCAAGCACGGCGCGGATGGTGCCGATCGCCGTATCCAGCTTCTCGGCGATCTCGCGATTGGTGCGCTCGAGCTTGCGCGTCTTCACCAATGAGTTATCGAGCTCGTCCGCAAGCCGCGAGCGATCAGCACCGAGCGCTTGGATCCGGCTCGCCAGTTCGTTCTCGTCGCGGTCAGCCTCGCGCCGCCGCTCAACGGCGCTTTCCAGAGCATCGAGCGCCGCCATCAGCCGCCGTGTGGCGGCGTCGACGTCGGCGATAGCGGGCTCAACACTGGCAGCCGCGTTGGTGGAACGATCGCTCATACGAGACAAGGTACATCCTCGATGGCGTGGCCGTCCGCGAATCCTTGCGGTTCGGCAAGCGCTTAGGCGATGAAATTTACGTGGTGAGCGAGGCCGGCGCAACGCCGCCGGTAAACTATGCACCGATAGATGGAGCCTCCCCGGGCCCCGCACCTGTCGGTTTACCCAAGGGTCCTTTCTCCCCTTCCGCTCGGGAAACCGGCGGCTCGCGCGGGTTCAGGCCCCGGTCGGCCGGACACACCGGAGGCAACTTTGCGGCCGAAAGCGCGTTTCCTTGCCTTGGACTTCCCTTGGACTTCCCTTGGACTTCCGGAATTGAGGTGCTATCCAGCCCTTTCTCCGTGCCTACCACCCGCATATGGCGGCCCTCCGGGCGGCGCGCATGCAAGCCAAGCCTCTCATTTCAGACGGATTTTCATCATGACGCAGGTCGATCACACCCGTATGGCCAACGCCATTCGTGGGCTCGCAATGGATGCGGTCGAGAAGGCGAAATCCGGCCATCCCGGGCTGCCGATGGGTGCGGCCGACGTCGCGACCGTCCTGTTTACACAGTTCCTGAAATTCGATGCGGCCGACCCCGCCTGGCCGGATCGTGACCGCTTCGTGCTTTCGGCCGGCCACGGCTCGATGCTGCTCTATTCGCTGTTGTACCTCACCGGCAGCAACAAGGACATGACGCTCGACCAGCTCAAGCACTTCCGTCAATTGGGCTCGCTGACGCCAGGACATCCTGAGAACTTCCACACCAAGGGCATCGAGACCACCACCGGCCCGCTCGGCCAGGGCATCTCGACCGCGGTCGGCATGGCGGTGGCGGAGAAGATGCTGGCCGCCGAGTTCGGCAAGAAGATCGTCAACCACCACACCTACGTGCTCGCCTCCGACGGCGACCTGATGGAAGGCGTGTCGCAGGAAGCGATCGCGCTCGCCGGCCACTGGCGGCTCAACAAAATGATCGTGCTCTATGACGACAACGGCATCTCGATCGATGGCCCGACGTCGCTTGCCGACTCCGTCGACCAGGTGAAGCGATTCAAGTCGGCGGGCTGGGCCGCTGAGCTCATCAACGGCCAGGACCAGAAAGCGATCGCGGATGCAATCACGCGCGCGCAGAAATCGAGCAAGCCAACGCTGATCGCCTGCAAGACCACGATCGGCTACGGCGCGCCGACCAAGGCGGGCACCAACAAGGTCCATGGCGAGGCGCTCGGCGCTGACGAGCTGAAAGGTGCCAAGGAAAAGCTCGGCATCTCGCTCGAACCGTTCTCGGTGCCAGATGACGTGCTGAAGGCCTGGCGTGACGCCGGCGCGCGCGGCGCCGCGGAGCGCCAGGAATGGGAAGCGCGCTTCGCCGAGCTCGGCAGCCGCAAGCGCGCCGAATTCGAGCGCCGGCTGCGGCACGAGCGGCCGGCTTCACTGGCAAAGGCGCTGAAGGGGCACAAGAAGGCGCTGCTCGAAAACCCACTCAACGTTGCGACCCGCAAATCATCGGAGGCCGCGATCGAGGTGATCGCCGCCGCGATGCCGATGGAGTTTCTGGCCGGCTCGGCCGACCTCACCGGCTCCAACAACAACAAGGCGAAATCGGCGACCAACTTCTCCGCCAAGACCCCGAAGGGCCGCTTCATCCACTACGGCATCCGCGAGCACGGCATGGCGGCGGCGATGAACGGCATCTTCCTGCACGGTGGCTTTGCGCCGAACGGCGCCACCTTCCTGGTGTTCACCGACTATGCACGGCCGGCGATGCGACTTGCGGCGTTGATGGGCACCGGCGTCGTCTACGTCATGACGCACGACTCGATCGGGCTCGGCGAAGACGGCCCGACACACCAGCCGGTGGAGCATCTCTCGGCGCTGCGCGCCATTCCCAACATGCGCGTGTTCCGCCCCTGCGATGCCGTCGAGGTTGCAGAATGCTGGGAGCTCGCGCTGAACCGGATCGACGGCCCGACAGTGCTGGCGCTGACGCGACAGAACCTGCCGCAGCTTCGAACCACCACGCCCGCCGATAATCCGTGCAGCCATGGTGCCTATGAGCTGGTCGCGGCCCAAGGTGACGCAAAAGTGTCATTCTTCGCGTCCGGTTCCGAGGTCGAGATCGCCGTCGACGCGCAGAAACAGCTCGCGGAACGCGGCGTCCCGTCGCGGGTGGTGTCGGTACCCTCGCTTGAATTGTTGCTGGCGCAGCCGGAAGACCGGAAAAAGGCCATCATCGGTAACGCGCCGGTCAAGATCGCGATCGAGGCGGCCGTGCGCTGGGGCTGGGATGCCGTGATCGGGCAGGACGGCGAATTCATCGGCATGCACGGTTTCGGCGCCAGCGCGCCGGCGAAGGACCTTTTCAAGCACTTCGGAATTACCGCCGAGGCCGCCGTTAACGCTGCCCTGAAGCGCGTTGGCTAGCGGTTGAGCTTATCCGCAAAAAGGACTAGGTAATCCCCCATATAGTCCGCTCTCGTCCGGCCGAACCGGGCGATCCGCCGTAACACCTCCGCTGGGCGCGCGCCAGCGGGGATGGCATCAGCTATTAGAGGAGAGAAACAGCATGGCAATCCGGGTCGCGATCAACGGGTTCGGCCGCATCGGCCGCAATGTGCTTCGAGCCATCGCCGAGTCCGGCCGCAAGGATATCGAAGTGGTGGGCATCAACGATCTCGGCCCGGTCGAGACCAACGCCCATCTGCTCCGTTTCGACTCCGTGCATGGCCGCTTCCCGGGCACCGTCACCGTCGATGGCGATACGATCAGCGTCGGCAGCAGCAAGATCAAGGTGTCGGCCGAGCGCGATCCGTCCAAGCTGCCCTGGAAAGAGCTCGGCGTCGATGTCGCGCTGGAATGCACCGGTATCTTCACGGCGAAGGACAAGGCGTCCGCGCATCTGACCGCCGGCGCTAAGCGCGTGCTGGTCTCCGCGCCTGCCGACGGCGCCGATGCCACCATCGTCTACGGCGTCAATCATGACACGCTGACCAAGGATCACCTCGTCATCTCCAACGGCTCCTGCACCACCAACTGCCTCGCGCCGGTGGCGAAGGTGCTGAACGACACCGTCGGCATCGAGACCGGCTTCATGACCACGATCCATGCCTATACCGGCGACCAGCCGACGCTGGACACGCTGCACAAGGATCTCTACCGCGGCCGCGCGGCGGCGATGTCGATGATCCCGACCTCGACCGGCGCGGCCAAGGCGATCGGCCTGGTGCTGCCCGAACTGAAGGGCAAGCTCGACGGCGTCGCGATCCGCGTGCCGACCCCGAACGTCTCAGTGGTGGATCTGAAGATCGTCGCCAAGCGCGCGACCGACGCCAAGGAAATCAACGAGGCGATGAAGCGCGCCTCCGAGCAGCAGCTCAAGGGCATCCTGGGCTATACCACCGCGCCCAACGTCTCGATCGACTTCAACCACGATCCGCATTCGTCGACTTTCCACATGGACCAGACCAAGGTGCTGAACGGCACGCTGGTGCGCGTGATGTCGTGGTACGACAACGAGTGGGGCTTCTCCAACCGCATGGCCGACACCGCGGTCGCGATCGGAAAGCTGCTCTGATTTCTTAGCTCTATGGTTCGAGACGCGCGCCGCAGCCAAGTTTACGCAGGCTGCGTAGACTTGCCAGCGCGGCGCGCTCCTCACCGTGAGGGAGAGATCTCGTCCTGATGAACCGCGCTTGGCGCGGCGTCTCGAAGGATGGCCACAGAGGACACTCCAATGACAAAATCATTCCGCACCCTCGACGACGTCGATGTGAAGGGCAAGCGCGTGCTGCTGCGCGTCGACCTCAACGTACCCATGGAAAATGGCCGCGTCACCGATACCACGCGCCTCGACCGTGTCGCGCCGACGATCACCGAGCTTTCCGACAAGGGCGGCAAGGTCATCCTGCTCGCGCATTTCGGCCGTCCCAAGGGGCGCGACCTCAAGGAATCGCTGAAGCCGGTTGCCGAGGCGCTGTCAAAGGTGATCAAGAAGCCGGTCGCTTTCGCCGACGACTGCATTGGCGAGGCCGCGGCAAAGGCCGTGGCAGCGATGAATGACGGTGAGATCCTTTGTCTGGAGAATACCCGCTTCCACAAGGAGGAAGAGAAGAACGATCCGGCCTTCGTCGCGGAATTGGCAAACCTCGGCGACATCTGGGTCAATGACGCGTTCTCGGCGGCGCACCGCGCCCATGCCTCCACCGAAGGCCTCGGACACAAGCTGCCGGCCTATGCCGGACGCACCATGCAGGCCGAGCTCGACGCGCTCGGCAAGGCATTGGAAGCGCCCACCAAGCCCGTGATCGCAATCATCGGCGGCGCCAAGGTCTCCACCAAGATCGACCTCCTCGAAAATCTCGTGACCAAGGTCGATGCGCTCGTGATCGGCGGCGGCATGGCCAACACCTTCCTGCACGCGCAGGGCGTCGGCATCGGCAAGTCGCTGGCAGAGAAGGATCTCGCTGCGACGGCGCTGCGCATCCTGGACAAGGCCGCGGTTTCCAATTGCGCCATCATCCTTCCCGTCGACGCCGTCGTCGCCTTCCACTTCGCGGCCAATTCGCCGTCGCATGCCTATGGCCTGGACGCGATCCCGGCCGAGGGCATGATCCTCGACGTCGGCCCGCAATCGATCGCCCGCATCCATGCCGCGATCGACGATGCGGCGACGCTGGTGTGGAACGGCCCGCTCGGCGCCTTCGAGCTGACCCCGTTCGATCGCGGCACCGTGGTGGCCGCCAAGCACGCCGCCGAGCGCACCAAGGCCAAGAAGCTGATTTCGGTCGCAGGCGGTGGCGATACCGTGGCGGCGCTGAACCAGGCCGGCGTGGCGCACGATTTCACCTATGTCTCGACCGCCGGCGGCGCGTTTCTTGAATGGATGGAAGGCAAGCCGCTGCCGGGCGTCGAAGTCTTGAAGATCCGCTAATTTTATCGGAGCCGGCGCGCAGGCGCTGTAAATACAGGGAGAATCCGGATGGCTCGCATTACCTTGCGGCAACTGCTCGACCATGCGGCTGAGCACGATTACGGAGTGCCGGCCTTCAACATCAACAATATGGAGCAGGCGCTGGCGATCATGGAGGCGGCCTCGAGCGTGGACGCACCCGTCATCATCCAGGCCTCCCGCGGCGCCCGTGCCTATGCCAATGACGTGATGCTGAAGCACATGATGGACGCCCTCACCGAGATCTACCCGCAGATCCCGGTCTGCGTGCATCTCGACCACGGCAACGAGCCCGCCACCTGCATGACCGCGATCCAGGCCGGCTTCACCTCTGTCATGATGGACGGCTCGCTGAAAGCCGACGGCAAGACGCCCGGCGACTGGGATTACAATGTCGGCGTGACCAGGACGGTCACGAACATGGCCCATCTCGGCGGCATTTCGGTTGAAGGCGAACTCGGCGTGCTCGGCTCGCTCGAGACCGGCATGGGCGACAAGGAAGACGGCCACGGCGCCGAAGGCAAGCTCTCCCACGATCAGCTCCTCACCAATCCGGACGAGGCCGTGAAGTTCGTGAAGGAGACCAAGGTCGACGCGCTCGCGATCGCGATGGGCACCTCGCACGGCGCCTACAAGTTCACCCGCAAGCCGGACGGCGACATCCTCGCCATGAAGGTGATCGAGGAGATCCACCGCAAGCTGCCGAACACGCATCTGGTGATGCACGGCTCCTCCTCGGTGCCGCAGGACCTGCAGGACCTCATCAACGAGTATGGCGGCAAGATGAAGCCGACCTGGGGCGTGCCCGTCTCCGAGATCCAGCGCGGCATCAAGAACGGCGTGCGCAAGATCAACATCGACACCGACAACCGCATGGCGATGACCGGGCAGATCCGCAAGGTGTTCAAGGAACACCCGGAAGAGTTCGACCCGCGCAAATATTTGAAGCCCGCGATGGAAGCGATGACCAAGCTGTGCAAGCAGCGGCTGCGGGAGTTCAATACCGCCGGCCAGGCCAGCAAGATCAAGAAGGTGCTGACCACGGCGGAAATGGCCAAACGCTACGCCAAGGGCGAGCTCGATCCGAAGGTGGCGTAAAGCCGCCGCTGCCGTGGCCCGGGTGAAGCGAAAGCGTAACCCGGGGCCGCTCACAATGCGGACACAGGCGTCCCGGGTTACGCGTTCCGCTCCACCCGGGCTACATGCTCCGCTCGCACGGCCTGAACCGCGGAGGCACCCCCACCCCGGCCCTCCCCGCAAGCGATTAGGGCTATCGCATATGGGCGAGGGCGCGGAGAAGGAAGTCGTTGTTCCATCTGGCCTGGAGCATTTTGTGGCTGAT
>NZ_JBEGDB010000353.1:0-7052 GCF_043638955.1 Bradyrhizobium sp. 31Argb
ATCCGTGCTCACGATCGTCTGAAATCTCTGCTCACGATCCCCTGAAATCCGTGCTCACGATCCCGCGAAACATGCAAATAGGCCGCTGTCTTGCAAGTCCTTTCTGCCGATAGAAGCGAAAGAACCTAGTATTGGATCCGCAGACCTAGCTCTGCCGACGTACTGGCTGTCTCGCTCGACCACCCCGCCAAGCGCGTTGATGAACTGGTTCTTGGGACCGGCATTCAAGGCGCGCTGACGCCGGTTGAGCGCAAGCATGTTCCGGTAGGAACGCAGGAGTTCACAAACCGCGATTACTTCTGGGCCGCTAGATCTTTGGCAGCCGAGAGGCGTTGCGCCTCCTTTAGCGCGGCAGTCTTTGTCTTGAACGGGCCGATGTCGTTCTCGCCAGTGTCAGGCAGCCAGGCGGGGAGGAACCACCACCCTCCGGGCTTCCCATAGCTTGCCGTGCTTCGGATTGATCCGACGCCTTCGGCGATGAACCAGCCAGGGTCGATTCCGTCTCGACGCCATGCGATTTCCGACATCGTCTTTGTCCTTCCCCGATAGGAGGTGCAGATCGACTTTAAATCACATTCCCGAGTTCTGCGACGATAGACCGACTCGATGACCGCCATGTCCACTCCCGCCAGTACCTTGATGCCTCGCAGGGTGGGCGGCTCGGATGCGGAGGGCGATGTTGCATCCACATGGCGGACACGTCGCCAGCCTTGTGATCAATCTTGCGATGGCAACTTCGACTGACGCGCCGAGTTTGCCGATAGCGACGATCTCCATTGCGGGTGACGACGCGTGGTCTAGGTGCCTGGCCAAGGTGAACTATGTTTTGCTGCAGCGCCAGTTGCCTTGAGATCTGAATGGCTGAACCGATTAGGGCCGCCTGTCTTCATTCCATGTGTTTTCGCGATGGGCGCACCCATCTGCGTCCTCGATTGAGGCTGGTCTGACCGAAGGCCGATCCCGCTTCGCGGGCTCTCGATCTTGTCCCCGCAACGTCCGTCCTCGACTTTCTTCCCCTGGCGCTGCGCACCATTCCTCGCGGTCCAAGAAAGTCGCTGCCGGCCGCCCTCCATTTCATTTCGGCCCTCTGGGTGCAGGTCGATCGCCTCCGGTCTCACGACCGCCATCGAGGTCGCGATAGGCGCGGCCCGAGAAAACCAAGGGAATGAGAGAATGGCTACCATCGGCACCTTTACCTCCACGGGCAATGGCTTTTCCGGCGCGATCAAGACGCTCAACCTCAACGTCAAGGCCAAGCTGATCCGCGTCGAAAATCCTTCCGACAAGGGACCGCATTTCCGCATCTACTCGGGCAACGTCGAGTTGGGCGCGGCCTGGCAGAAGACCGCCAAGGACACCGAGCGCGACTACCTCTCGGTCAAGCTGGACGATCCGAGCTTCCCCGCTCCGATCTACGCCACCCTGACCGAGGTCGAGGGTGCCGAAGGCCTCCAGCTGATCTGGTCCAGGCCGAACCGGGACTGAAGCTCAGCTAGCGGGCTCCGCCGCAAGGCGGGGCCTGCTTCCCTTCGACAGGAGATTCGATCATGACCATCGACACCATTGAAGAATTGCGCGCCGAACTGCGCGAATGCGTATTCACGCCAGCGGAGCGCAAGGCGCTCGAACGCGAGCTGGCCGAACTCATCCGCCAACGCAACGAAGCGCTCGCAGCCGAGGAGGGGGCATAAGCCCCCTCGTCTTGCGTCTTACGTCGCACCTTCGCTCGGGGCCGCTGCTCCGTTGAGAACATCCTTGATGGCTTTGGCCGGCGTAAAGGTCAGCTTCTTGGAAGCTGCAATCGCAATCGTTGCGCCGGTCGACGGATTGCGGCCCTCACGGGCGGGGCTATCCTTGACCTTGAACTTGCCGAACCCGGGAAGACTCGTCTCGGCTCCGCTCGCGGCCGCATCAGCGATCGCCTTGAACACGCTGTCGACGATTGTTTTCGCCTGAGCTTTTGTCAGATCGTTCTCGGCTGCAATCCTTTCGGCGATCTCATTGGCAGTAGTCATGAGGCGAGCTCCATCTTGTTTCGATTTTGCTCGTCTGACATCGAAGCAGTGGAACAGATAGAGCCGATATCACAGGCGGAGCCGCAGTCCCCGAACAATTCCGAGACTATGGCAGCTTTTCGTCCACTTCAGCGTAACCGCGCCTCCGCTTGACACGCTCCAACCGTCGGAACGCTTCGATCGCTTCTGCACTGCCATCGAAGGTCTGTATCATGGTTCTGGCCATTCGTGCCGATCCGGCCCCAATTGCGGATCAGCGACATTTCTCCGAACAAGGTCGGCTGCGTGGACAGCGCATAGAACCGCCGCATATTGCACGCGGGATCGATGCGGCGCAGATGAAGCGGTTCTGGTTTGGGCTTCGGCACGGACGGATTCTTGCTTCCTTCGCAAATGCCGTCCAATGGGTTTTATGAATCGACCAGGCAGATCGATTCATTCGATAGGTCAGTTGCTCCGGAAATACCGGGACCCGTTGCCGATTAAATTCTTCCCCCAACGGAGACTTCGCTTTCGGGACGCGCGCGTCGCAACGCCAATCTTGCAACTGCCCCAGTCTTTATCACAACAGCCGGCCGCAAGAGATCGGCCCTTGATTCAAAGCTTCCTACGGCCAGTTTTTGGCAGTGTCGGCGCTTTGTCGCTACAGCAGCAGGCCTCGAGAGGGACGACACGAATGTTCCTCGCGATGCACAGAACGTATTTCCTCCGATGTCGATGGCCCTTGCATAGAAGAAATCGTTCCAGCTTCTGCACTCTTGCAGCGGTGTCCGCTTGGGCGAGCCCCTCCGGGGACGGCTCTACTCGCGCCGGCGCGGCGACGCTCCCGGAGCCCACAAGCGGTCTCCGCGCATTCGCGTGACGATCCTCTCGCGACCGTGTCGCAGTGCCCCAGCAACGAGCATGAGCCCAGTCTCGCTTCCGAGAATTCACTCCCCCGATGGCTATGGAGTGACCTGACTCTTCTGGCAGGGGATTCGCTGGATGAATTCCGGGATCGTTCCCACGATCGGATTCGCAATCGCTGTTGGTTCAAACCAACATCCCCCACGTCATGACGGACGAGGATACGACTCTCGCGCCGTCAGGCCCATTCGGACCTTAATATGAAGACCATTGTCATCAACAATCAAAAGGGCGGGGTCGGCAAGACGACTCTTGCTGTGCATTTGGCCTGGTTCATGGCGGAAACGAATCTCCGCGTTCTCGTGATCGACGTTGATGCGCAGAGCAATGCGTCGGATACGTTGAGACAATACGCAGGTTCAACGTTGGCCGCGGATTTGTTCAAGCCCGGGATACGGGTCGTACCTCGAGGCGACGAAGGCCTGACGCTCGCGCCGGCCGATAGCTCGCTGACCGATCTCGATCGCAGCAATGCGGTCGCCATAACGACGCTGCAAGAGAATCTCGCTATCGCGTCGGATCGGTTCGACGCCTGCGTCATCGATACGCCGCCATCACTTGGGCTGCGCAGTGTCGGCTGTTTGGTTGCGGCGTCGCATGTGCTGGCTCCGATCTATCTGGAGGACTATTCGATTAAGGGCGTCAAGGGTCTGATGCAGACCGTGATCGGCGTGCAGAGGCGTTATGGCCGCCAGGATACGAAGTTCCTAGGGCTGCTACCTTCGAACTTCAACACGAAATCGCCGCGTCAAAGGACGCATCTCGAGCAACTCTTGCGCGAGGCTGGCAAATATGTGTTTCCGGGCCAGATCGTTGCAAGGGACGGCTACGCTGAAGCGGTTGCGGAACGCCTGCCGGTCTGGAAGCTGAAGCGCCGCTCCGCGCAGGAGGCTGGTCGCGAAATCCGCGATGTTCTCGCCAAGATCGTCGCGCAGATGGACGAGACGGCCCATGGCGCTTGATCTCAGCTTCAAGCAGCTCATCGCCGCCGCGGAAGATGGTGCCGCCGCAATCGGGCAACCGACCTGCATATCTATCGACCGTATTGACGAAGATCCGGACCAGCCCCGTCGCGGCTTCGACGAGCAGAAACTTGACGAGCTTGCGGAATCGGTCCGTCAGCATGGAGTGCTGCAACCGATCGTTTTGCGGCAAGCGACCGAGGAAGGCCGGTACGTGATCGTCATGGGTGCGAGGCGGTATCGTGCTGCTAAGCGCGCCGGGCTCCGTGACATTCCCGCTTTCATTCATGCGGCTGGTGCTGCGGATCGTTACGTTCAGATGATCGAGAATATCCAGCGCGATGACCTCAATGCCCCCGAAATAGCGGCGTTCATCGCGGACCGCTTGGAGCAGGGTGACAACCAAGCCGACATCTCGCGCAAGCTAGGCAAGCCTAGGGACTGGGTGTCTCGCTACGCGTCGGTCCAGAATATGCCGGAGTTCCTTCGGTCGAAACTTGCAGGCTCATCAATCCGTGCTGTGTATGAGCTCTACCAGGCTTGGCGTGAGCAGCCCAACGCGATTGAGACTTTTTGCGCAGCACAGGAGAGCTTCACCGACGCGCACGCCCGCCAACTGGCTCGGCAAGTTCGCACGAAAGCCCGCGGTTCCCCTGCTGATGGCGAAGGGGCCCCTGGAGCTCAACCCCCGCGAAGTTCGGTCGCACCGCAAGTGGCATCGCAACCCATGGAGAGAGGCCGTGAGACGGCGAGAGCGGAAAAGCGCCCGAACTCTTCGGCCGATCGGAACGAGCGAATGAGTACATCGCTGACGATCAGAGTGCGTCACCTAGATCGCACGGGCCGTCTTCTGATCGATCGACTCGCGTCTCAAGGCTCGCGACATGCCGTGCTGCTGATCGATGGCGCAGAAGCAGCGGAAGAGGTTCCAGCATCGACCATCACAATCGAAGAGTTCCTTGTCGCATGAAGCTGGTCTTAGACAGCCTCCTCAGAAAGTCTGCTGCAGTTGGTTCGCCGGCGGAGCGGATTTCCCATCCGAAGGATGGCGCGTTAGCGCAGCAGCCGGAGGCCGAACGCGCGCCCCACAGCGCTGTAGAGAGGCCGGAGGCTGCTGGAAAGCCGCGGCCCACATATTCGGTGCGAATGTTGCCGATCTGCGCGCCTGGCGTCCCTGGAGTACAAGCATTAGGGGTGGCGGCTACGTCATTCCCGGAAGTGCACTCCTCATCGATGGTCGGTGGGGTTGGATCTCACTTGCAGCGACTGCCGAGTCTTGACTGCCGAGCGCGATGGTTTGAACCAACATGGAGGGGGAAGGATTGTCGCTTTCTAGTGCAGGATAGGCTTCGCGCCAGCGATGTATTACACCACGATTGGGATTGGAATGCATGGCTCTGATCTCGCTTCGTGTCTCCGACGAAGTCGCGACGCAGTTCTCCGTTCTTGCAGCTACCCGGGGCGGCAAATCCGCGCTGCTGCGGCGCCTCATCGCTGATGCACTGGCTGCACCAGCACCGCGCATCTTGGCGTTGCCGGTCGGACGGCCGGAGAAGGTGACGGTGCGATTTCGCGAGAGCGAGATGCGGCAACTCGCGGAAGTCTCACATCAGCGTGGTATGACGCGAACCGGCTGGATCGTTGCGTTGGTGCGCTCTCGGTTGGGGTCACCGGTGCAGCATTCCCCGCACGAGCACGAGGCGCTCCGCGCGATCGTGCGCGAGCTCAACAGGATCGGCGGCAACATCAATCAGATTGCGCGTGCCGCAAACACCAGTGTGCTGCAGGGCAGGGCGGTCGAATCCGATCTGTCCGCGATTGAAGAGGCCAAATTGGTGATCGAAAGAGAGCTCGCGCAATTGCGTAGCTCGCTTCACGGCAACGCGGATTATTGGGATGGACGGCGATGAGCCGGCGCCCGTCACGGCCGCCTGACCTGGCCTCCGAGCTTCCGCCGATCTCGTATGTCTGGGAAACGCCCAATCGGCGCCCGCGGCGGGCTGAGTGGGATATCCCCGATCCGGCCGCTCCCGGCCGCCTTACGCCAGCGATGCGTGCAAAGCTCGAACGCATCGTGCGACGAGCACCAGAGGTGATGGTCAAGATCACCGGTCGCACCAAAGGCGTGGCTCATCTCAAGTCGCACCTCGCATACATCACGCGAAACGGTCAACTTGAGGCGGAAACTGAGCAGGGCGCGGTTCTGACGGGTCGTTCCGGATTGAAAGATTTGCAGCAACGCTGGGAGGATGATGCCGGTCTCGATGACAAGCGCCGCCGCGATGGGTCGCTCTCGGTCAACATCATTCTGTCGATGCCGGCTGGCACCGATGCCGTCGCCGTCAAGGATTCAGCTCGGGCGTTTGCCATCGAGACGTTCGGCTACAACCACGACTACGTCTTCGTTCAGCACCTCGACGACAAGCATCCCCACGTGCACTTGACCGTTCGGTCGCTGGGCCATGACGGCAAGCGCCTCAACCCGCGCAAGGCGGATCTTCAGGCCTGGCGAGAACGATTTGCTGGCGAACTCCGGCTTCGCGGGATCGCGGCGGAGGCAACGCCGCGACGAACCCGCGGACGCGTCCGAAAGGCTGATCGCGGGGCGGTCCTCGCTATGCGCAAGCGAAAGATCACGCCCGATGTCGATCAACTCGTCCGTAAGGAAGTGCTTTCGGAGGTGAGGGGCGGCAGGACTGCCAAGCATCCTTGGGATGAACAGATTAAGTTCCGTCAGGAGGCAATCAGGCGGCGTTATCTCGAGTATGCCGCCGAGGTACAGCGCTCCGGAGCGGCAGCAGATCACGAGCTCGCGCGCCAGATTCGGCAATTCGTCAAGGACATGCCCGCTGTCGTAACTCGGCGTCAGGTGTTGAACGATCAGCTTGCCGAGCTCACCGAACGCTGGCGCCGCAGCGCGGATCAGGGGATCGATGCCGACCTGCGCGGTCACAAGCGAGACAATGAGCGGACAAGGTAACTTGACCCGGAGGATCAGACACTCCCCGAGCGAGGTTTGATATCTCGAACACGCTTCGTTTGCTTCAATGGCGGGAAAGGTTAGGGCGGGCAGACGCCAGCTTCAGAATGGCCTAGTTGTTCATCGCAGTGATTTTGACGTTTTGATACCGAGCCATTCGAGGATGGGCAAGTTTTCGGGTGGCAAGAG
>NZ_JBEGDB010000354.1:0-6997 GCF_043638955.1 Bradyrhizobium sp. 31Argb
TTGAGATTTCGACAACCTCATTCTGGCACAACTGATGCCGTAGGGGGCCGTCCACCCCATCAACCACAGGCCTTTGTTGTTATGGCTGACTGTGGCCCGAGCTCCGCCTATGCCCCAGCAGCGGTGGTTATGGGTCCCGGATCGGCGTTCGCTTGCGCTCACTTGTCCGGGACGACGGAGGTTTTCTCCTTCCCGCTGGCGGAACGCCGCAGTCGTCGCTACATTACCCCTGCGAAGCTGCGTTGCGCGTCAGGAGCTATATATCCCCGGGGCCTTATCGATCCTTTAGGGAACTGTCCCTGGCCGGGTCCGTGGACCCGGACATATGGTGCCCACCTACTTTCGTAGGGAACTCCGGGATCGAACGCTTCAACGGCCTCTGCGGCTTCGCGCTCTGTTTTTTACTGTTGATGCCGGCCGTCGTGTCGCGGCGGTTAGGTTGTGTATTGATGTCATCACTCCGCGAAGGCGGGGTATCCAGTACGCTGCGGCCTCGCCGTCAAAGTACCAACGTCTCTGGAATACTGGATCATCCGCCTGCGCGGATGATGACAGCGCAACAGGGGTAATCGCATGCGCGCCATCTCTCCGAAGGCTGAGCTCCGCAGCGCTGCGCTCACCCGACGTGATGCGCTGAGCGAAGAGGAGCGGACTGCGGCCGCTGCGAAGATGGCCAAGCGCGGCCTGCCGTTTGAGATCGCCCCGGGCACGGTCGTCTCCGGCTATTCACCGATCCGCAGCGAGATCGATCCGATGCCGCTGATGCTTGCGCTTGCCGCGCAGGGCGCGCAGCTTGCGCTGCCGGCGGTCACTGCGCGCGGCCACTCCCTGCTATTCCGCACCTGGGCCAAAGGCGACCGGCTGACGCTTGGCGCGCTCGGCATCCCCGAGCCGTCGCCGGCCGCGGCCGAGCTGGTCCCCGACATCATGCTGGTGCCGCTCGCCGCCTTCGACCGGATCGGCCACCGGATCGGCTATGGCGCCGGCTATTACGACTTCACCTTCACCCATCTGCGCAAGGCCAAGCACGTGATCGGCATCGGGCTTGCCTTCGCAGTGCAGGAAATCAAGGCGGTTCCGGCTTTGTCGCACGACGTCGCGCTTGATTATGTGCTAACGGAGCGCAAGACGTTCGATTTCCGGGAGTAGCCTGATTTGCGTATTCTCTTCGTCGGTGATGTGGTCGGCAAGACCGGCCGCACCGCCATCTCAGAACATCTTCCCCGCATGATCCGTGACTGGTCGCTCGATCTCGTCATCGTCAATGGCGAGAATGCCGCCGGCGGCTTCGGCATCACCGAGGCGATCTACCAGGACTTCCTGGATGCCGGGGCCGACGCCATCACGCTCGGCAACCATGCGTGGAATCAGAAGGAAGCGCTGGTGTTCATCGAGCGCGCCCCGCGCCTGATCCGCCCGTTGAATTTTCCGCGCCACGCGCCGGGCCGCGGCGCCACGCTGGTCGACACAAAGAACGGCAAGCGTGCGCTCGTCATCAACGCGATCGGCCGCATCTTCATGGAGCCCTCCAACGATCCCTTCGCCGCGGTCGAGCGCGAACTCGAGGCCTGTCCGCTGCGGCAGGCGGCGGATGTGATCGTGGTGGATTTCCACGGCGAGGCCACCTCCGAGAAGCAGGGCATGGGCTTCTTCTGCGATGGCCGCGTCAGCCTCGTGGTCGGTACCCACACCCATGTGCCCACCGCCGATCACCAGGTGCTGCCCGGCGGCACCGCCTATATGACCGACGCCGGCATGACCGGCGATTACGATTCCATCATCGGCATGCAGAAGGAAGAGCCGCTGCAGCGCTTCCAGACCGGCATCCCCTCCGGCCGCTTTGAGCCGGCCGCCGGCGAAGCGACGCTGAGCGGGGTTGCGGTCGAGACCGACGACGCCACCGGCCTTGCGCTCCGCGTTGCGCCGGTACGCGCCGGTGGTCGGCTCGAGCCGGCCGTGCCGGGGTTTTGGGTGAGCTAATTCGGAACCGCGCGTCGACTGCGAACGGGTCGCGCTGACGTGCGCGATACCGCCTCTTCGACCTGATTTCGTTTGTACGATCTCACCCGAAATGTTGCATCCGAATTGATGGCTCGGCTTTTCACGCATACGGCGTGACATTGCCTCACGGTCGGGAGGGGTCCGTCGCATTGCGCGGAGCGATCCCGGCCAGGGAGGCGACTATGAAGTTCGATTGGATGTCGGACAGCATCCGGCTGCATGATCAGCCGCTCCATTATCCCTGGGATGATGGAGATGGCAGCAGCTATGGTACCAAGTTCTCGCCGGCTCGTTTGCATCATCTCGCGACCGATGGCCATGGCGACGCCGGCGGCTCCTCGTTCGGCTCGCCCTCTCATGCGTCCGTCACGTCTCTCGATTCGACTGGAGATGGAGGCGGCAGCCTTCATGGCAACGCGGATGTCCACCAGCCCAACAAGGCGCAGGCCGATCAGCTCGGCGGCAATGGCGGCGGCGACAACGCGGCGGGCGGCGGCATTCCCGCACACCAATCCAATTCCGGCAAAAGCGACATCGGGACAATCGATACGGGGGCGAACGAGGCCGGCAACGGCGGAGACGGATTTTTTTATGGCGGCATCATTCATGCCTCCCTGGTGATCTATCAGCCGATCAACATCGCGGTATCCGTGGGATATGGTTCAATCGCCATCGCTGAGCAGACCAACGATGTGAATATCAACCAGTCCGCCCTGCAGATGGCGGGCATCGGAGGACATGGCGGCGACGGCAACATTGCCGCCGGCGGAAACGTCGACCTCTCTTCCTCCGGCTCCGGCGGGATCACGACAGGCGACAATCACGCCGGTAACGGCGGCGACGGTCATTTCCTTGGAACGCTGCTGGACGCGCCCGTTGTCATCTACCATCCCGTCAACTTCGCGTTTGCGGCTCCCGGTGGCAGCGCGCACGCCAGCCAGTCGAACACGGTGGAGATCGATCAGTCCGCCCTGCAGATCGCGGGGATCGGCGGGCAGGGCGGAAACGGCAATGCCGCCAGCGGCGGCGATGTATCCGTGCACAGTCAATCCAGCGGCGGTGGAAGCGGCGCGAACCAGATCGACACCGGCGGCAATCAGGCCGGCAACGGCGGCGACGGGCAATTTCATGGTGACCTCGTCCACAAGTCCGTCGCCGTCTATGATCCCGTCAACATCTCGGTCGCGGGATATAATTCCACCAGCCAGGTGTACCAGCTCAACGACGTGCATCTGGATCAGTCCTCGTTCCAGATGGCCGGTGTCGGGGGCGACGGCGGCAGTGGCAATGTCGCGGCGGGCGGCAGCGCCGGGATCATCTCTGCACTCCTCGGCGGCGGCTCGGATGCGATCGCAACCGGACACAACAGCGCGGGCAATGGAGGCAGCGGCCACTTCTCCGGCAGTCTCATCGACGTCAGCGTCGCGATCTATGCTCCGATCAACATCGCCATCGCCGGGCCGCATTCGACAGCCGAGGCGGACCAGATCAACAATGTCCATATCGATCAGAGCACGGTTCAGATCGCTGGAATCGGCGGGAACGGCGGTCACGACAATCTTGCGCTGGGCGGCGATGTCGCGATGCATCTGTTGTCCGATCTTCATTTGATCGGATAGGGCGCCGAATTTCGACAGGGCATGTAATCCTTTCGGGCGTAGTCTGCTGAACCGAATGACATCCCATTTGGCATCTATCGCGCGCACGTCGACGGGAGACAAACTCGCATCGCGCATCCGCTTCCAGGACAGGGAGGAATGTCGCGCGAGGTAAACTCACCACGGAGGCTCAAATGTCGAAAGGCAAGGGATTTTTCAAGGTGTCCGATTCGATCGATTTCAAGTCGATCGACACGGGCGGTCAGAGCGTCGGAAACGGCGGCGACGGCTATTTCAAGGGAAGCATCAGCAATTCACCATCGATCAAGTTCGATCCATCGAACAAGGCTGAAGGCTCTGACGTGCACGTCAAGACCGGCGATTACGTCAGTCAAAAGGCATCCTGGGATGCCGACGCCGGCGACGCGAAGGCGTCGAAGTACTCGAAGGCTTATGGCGGAGACGCTAAGTCGAACGGCGATCAGAGCTCGTCCAGCGGGTACGACACCTCCAAGGTGTATGCCAACACGACGGCGCATCAGTCGAACTACCTGAAGGCGGACATGCATCAGGAAGTCGCCGCGGGCATCGGCGGCGATGGCGGGAGTGACAACCTCGGCATGGGCGGCGACGTTGACGTCCATATTGGTTAGTACGTTCTGATCAGCGGCCTCATTGAGGCGGCTGAGGCCGGCGGTCCGTGCCGCCGGCCTCAGATCTCCCGCAAAACGATCCGCGCAAAAGGTCAAGCCTTGAAGCTCTGGCGGTGACGATCATGCTGGTGCCGCTGCTTCGGTTAAGTCTGCTGCAGACGCCCTGGACGCCGTTGCAGGCGGCGCTGCGGACCTGCGCAGGCTCGCTCGGGATCGTGTTCGCCTATAGCTGCAGTTACAATCTGCTGCTGTTCGCTCCCTCGATCTATCTGCTCCAGATCTACGACCGCGTGCTCCCGAGCCGGAGCAATGAAACGCTCCTGTTGCTCACTTTGATCGTTGCGCTCACGGTCGTGGTGGGCGGGGTGCTTGACGCGCTACGTCGCTCCGTATTGGGGCGCTTGGGTGCCTGGCTGGAAGAGCGGCTTCGTCCCACCGTGCTCTCCGCCTGCCTCGACCATGCTTTCCGCAACGATTCAGCGCGCGCTTCGGATGCCTATCGCGATCTCACGGCCGTGCGTCAGTTCGTTGAATCCGGCGCGTCCCTGACGCTGCTCGATGCGCTCTGGATCCCGCCGTTCCTCGCCGTGCTGTTTTTCGTGCATCCCCTGCTTGGAGGCATTGGCGCCTGCAGCGTGTTGTTTCTGTTCGGCCTCACGGTTGTCGGCGATCTCCTCACCGAAAACGCGCTGGCGAAATCCGCGATTGCCCTGTCCAGAAGCTACGGCCGCCTTGCGACGGTGGTCGGCAGCGTTCACCTGATCCGCAGCATGGGAATGCTCGACGACGTGGCACGCCGCGTCTACCTGGATGCGCGCCATGCGCAAAGCGAGTACGACCTGGCACAGCGGCGGAACGAGATCATCATGCTGATCGCCAAGCCGACGCGTTCGCTGGCGCAGGTCCTCATCATGGGCGCCGCCGCGTGGCTCGTCCTCGACCACGGCAAGAGCGCGGCGATCATCTTTGTCACGATGCTGATGTTCAGCCGCGCGCTGGCGCCGGTCGAAGGCGCCGTTGCAAGCTGGAAGGCGCTGAAGAGAGCGCTGGATGCCTATCAGCGGCTGACCAATGTCCTTGCCGCCGTTCCACCTACGACAGAAAACACGGACTGTCCGCCGGAACAGCCGAGGGGCGATCTTATCATCGACAATATCGGCGCGAAGGTTTCGGAAGGCGCGTGGTTTCCCATCAAGACCGTCTCGTTCCGTCTCGCGCGCGGAGAGTGCCTCGGCATCATCGGTCCGTCCGGCTCCGGCAAGTCCACGCTCGCAGGCATCATTGCCGGAATCCTGTTGCCGGGGCAGGGGCGCGTCCTCCTCGGTGAGACCGACATCTCGGTCCTGCGCGGAGGGCGGCAGGGCCGTTACCTCGGCTATCTGCCTCAGGATATCGATCTCGTCGGAGAAACGATCAAGGATATCATCGCGCGGCTGGACGACGCCGATCTGCCAAAGGTCATGCATGCCGCCAAGCTCGCCGGGATCCATGAGAGCATCCTGCGGCTGCCGCTGGGATACGACACGGTTGTCACCAATGGTGGGAGCGTATTCTCGCGCGGATTTCGCCAGCGCCTGGGGCTCGCGCGGGCATTTTTCGGAGAGCCACGGCTGGTCGTGCTGGATGAGCCGAATGCCAGCCTGGACTACACCGGCGAGCGCGTGCTGTTGGATGCCATCGAACAACTGAAGATCGCCAGCGTCACGGTGGTCATCGTCACGCACCGGATGGGCATCCTCGCGGCGACGGACAAGATCGCTATCATGCAGGACGGCGCCGTCACGGCGTTCGGTGAGAGCGACGACATCTTCGAGCGGCATTTGAGCCGGCCGCAAGTGGCTTCTCAAGTAGCTTCGCAGGAGACGGCTGTCCCGTGATCGCAAATCTACGAGCCCTCGTGCGGTTACCACCCGCCATCCTGCCGAAGCGCGAGACCGGGGTGGTGATCACAGCGATTGACGAATTCGAGCGGCGGCAGTTTCCGTGGTGCGCGGAGCCGACGCAGGCCTCGCCGCGCTACAGGCTCGGCCGCGTCACCCTGGCAGGCAATCTATTGGTCGTCGGCTTTGTGCTGGGTCTGGGAATCTGGTCGGCCTTTGCTCCGCTTGAAAGCGCGGCGATCGCGTCCGGCGTGGTCGAATCGGAATCGAGCCGGAAGACGATCCAGCACCTCGAGGGCGGCATCATCAGGAAAATTTTGGTTGCCGACGGCGATGCCGTGAGTGCGGGACAGACGCTGATCGCGCTTGAGGACACCAGGGCTCGCGCCGAGGTGCAAAGCCTGCAGGGGCAGTTGTGGGATGCGGCCGCGCGTGAGGCAAGGCTTCTGGCCGAGCAGCAGGGGCAGGAGCTGATCTCGTTTCCGGTCTGGCTCGACAGGATCCGAAGCACGAGCGGTTCGGTCGATTCCGTCCTGACCGCACAGCAAAACATCTTTGAAACACGCCGGCAGGTGTTCCAGTCCCAGGCGACCATCCTCAGGGAAAAACGGCTTCAGGTCGCAAAGGAGATCGAGGGGCTCAAGGCGCAGGAGGACGCGGTGGCGCAGCGCGCCGCGATCGTGCGCGAAGAGCTCGACATGGTGACTATCCTGGTCAACAAGGGACTCGAGCGCCGTCCGCGCCTGTTGAACCTTGAGCGGGAGCTGGCCGATATCGAGGGACGGCGGGCGCATTGCCTCACCAAGGATGTTACCGGAGAACTGACCGTCAGGATTGGGGCGGCGATACCGAATCGGATCGGTGT
>NZ_JBEGDB010000355.1:0-6988 GCF_043638955.1 Bradyrhizobium sp. 31Argb
CGGCAATCATCACCTCGCTGCGACACTGACTCGTCATCCAGATTGCCGCGCCTTCCCATCCAGATCGACGCGCTACACCAGATAGGCCCGCACCTTCACCGGCCCCCAGCTCGGATGCGCTCGCCGCGCCTCAAGGCAGCGCTCGGCAATGTCCGGCGCAATCGCGTGCGGGTGGTGCTGTGGAGCTCGTGA
The DNA here is from genome assembly GCF_043638955.1 of Bradyrhizobium sp. 31Argb. Lineage (NCBI taxonomy): Bacteria > Pseudomonadati > Pseudomonadota > Alphaproteobacteria > Hyphomicrobiales > Nitrobacteraceae > Bradyrhizobium > Bradyrhizobium sp. 31Argb. The sequence continues at coordinate 193 of NZ_JBEGDB010000355.1, forward strand.
ACGGTCGAGCAGGCCGACAGTCCCTTCCTCCTCAAAGCGCGCCAGCCACTTGTACCCGATCCGGCGGCTCACGCCGAACCGCCGGCAGGTCGCCGCAAACGATTCCTCGCGCTTCTCAACCGCCACCACAAACCGCATCCGCTCTTCCACGGTACAGGTCTCCTTCCACCCCATCGGCAAGGTCCTCCTTGCCGACCAGTTGACCTGTTACCCATGTCGCCGGTCTATTCTGTTACCCATGTAGCCGGTCAGGACCTTTCCTTCCCCTCTCCCCTTGTGGGAGAGGGTGGCGCCTCACGCAGTGAGGCGACGGGTGAGGGGTATCTCACAGCTCGGCAAGCTTTGCGAGAATGTCCTCCAATATTGCCCCGGGTTGCTGCAACACATCGTTGTTCCAGTAGCGTGCGGTACGAAAGCCTTCCTTCAAGAGGGCTGCTTCTCTCGCAGCGTCTCGTTCCGACGACGCGTGCTGACTGCCGTCTATCTCGATGACGAGACGCTTTTCAAAGCACACGAAGTCGAGAATGTAGTTCTGAAATGGGGCCTGTCGACGGAACTTGAGATGCGAAAGGCGTCGATCTCGGAGTAGTCGCCACATCTTCGCTTCGGCGTCGATTGGCTCCCGACGCATCTTCTTTGCGAAGTTGCGGATGCGCTTGGCGATCGGTCGATGGTGTGGTGTTTGCGGCGCGAACCCCTCACCCGGCGCCTCACTTCGTGAGACGCCACCCTCTCCCACAAGGGGAGAGGGTGCATTGGAGCGCGTTTCGCGAGGAGGTGTCACACCCGCATTGGCATCAGTACGTAGAGCGCGCTCTTGTTGTCCTTGTCCTGCACCAGCGTCGGCGAGCCGGGATCGGCGAGTTTCAGGACTGCGACTTCGCCCTCGATCTGGGCGGCGATGTCGAGCAAATAGCGCGAGTTGAAGCCGATATCGAGCGCGTCAGAGGCGTATTCGACCTCCAGTTCCTCGGTGGCGCTGCCGGAATCCGGGTTTGTCACCGACAGCACGAGCTTGCCTGCCGACAGCGACAGCTTGACCGCGCGGCCGCGCTCGCTGGAGATGGTCGAGACGCGGTCGACGGCGGCTTCAAAATCCTTCTTGTCGACCACCAGTTCCTTGTCGTTGTTCTGCGGGATCACGCGGCCGTAATCGGGGAAAGTGCCGTCGATCAATTTCGAGGTCAGCACCACATTGCCGAGCGTGAAGCGGATCTTGCCCGGCGAGAGCTCGATGGTGATTTCCGCCTCGGTATCCTCGATCAGCCGCTGCACTTCGCCGACGGTCTTGCGCGGCACGATCACGCCGGGCATGCCGGCGGCGCCCTGCGGCTGCACCAGGTCGACCTGCGCCAGGCGGTGGCCGTCGGTCGCGACGCCGCGGAGCGTCGCCTGCTTGGCGCTGCCCGCCGAATGCAGGTAGATACCGTTGAGGTAATAGCGCGTCTCTTCGGTCGAGATAGCAAACTGCGTGCGGTCGATCAGGCGCTTCACGCCGGCGGCGGGCAGTGCGAAGGAATGCGTCATGTCGCCGGCGGCCAGATCCGGGAAATCGCTCTCCGGCAGCGTTTGCAGGGTGAAGCGCGAGCGGCCGGCCCGGATCGCCAGCACCGAGCGGTCGCCATCCGCCTCCAGCACGATCTGGGCGCCGTCGGGCAGCTTGCGCACGATGTCGTAGAACATGTGGGCGGGCACCGTCGTCGAGCCGGCGGTGGCGGTTTCCGCGGCCAGCGTCTCCGTCACCTCGAGATCGAGGTCGGTCGCCTTCAGCGAGAGTTTGGCATTTTCGGCGCGGACCAGCACATTGCCGAGGATCGGGATGGTGTTGCGACGTTCGACCACGCGATGCACGTGGCCGAGCGATTTCAGGAGTTGCGCGCGCTCGACGGTGACCTTCATTGCAATACCCGCCAGATCCCTGAGTTGAGCATGGTCTGTCCGAAAACCGGTAACCCACCGTGCTCTAAGATGGAAAGGCCGGGGCGGCCATAGGCGCGCCGCGGCGTTTGAGGCCCGAAAGCCGGCCAATCCATGGGATTTGACCAAACCGTCGGGGGGACCCCAAGGTGGCGCGGATAACGCGCGAGCGCAAGGGAGCGGAACGCCGTTCCCCACGTTTTCAGGCATAAAGGCCGTTCCCGCCCCGGTTAGAGCATGATCCGGAAAAGTGGAAACCGGTTTTCCGAAAAGATCATGCTCAAACAAAAGGATGGATCATGATCCGATTCCGTCCGATCGGATCATGGTCCGGGCGGCAGGGAAGAATTCATTCCTGCAATTGGCGCTTCAGGGATTCGACCTCTTCGGAGAGCGAGTTGTCCTTGGCGACCAGTGCCTCGATCTTGCGCACGGCATGGAGCACCGTGGTGTGGTCGCGCCCGCCGAAGCGCCGGCCGATCTCAGGCAGCGAGCGGAGCGTCAGCGTCTTGGCCAGGTACATCGCGACCTGGCGCGGGCGTACCACGTTCGCCGTACGGCGCGAGGACAGGAGGTCCGAACGGCTGACATTGTACTGCCGGGCGACCACGCGCTGGATGTCCTCGATCTTGATGCGCTTCGGCTCCTGCGGACGGATCAGATCGCGGACCTCGCGCTCGGCCATCTCCAGCGTCACCGGCTGGTTGTTCAGCTTGCTGTGCGCGAGCAGGCGGTTGATCGCGCCCTCGAGGTCGCGGCCGTTATGGGTGATGGTGCGTGACAGATAGTCCAGCACCTCGTCGGGCACGTCGAAGCTTGCGTGATGGACGCGGGCCGCGGCCACGCGCGATTTGAGGATGCCGAGGCGCAGCTCTTCGCCGAGCGATCCCATTTCGACCACGAGCCCGCCGGCAAGCCGCGAGCGCACGCGGTCGTCGAGGCTTTCCAGATCCGACGGCGGACGATCGGCCGCGATCACGACCTGGCGACCGGCATCGATCAGCGCATTCAGCGTGTGACAGAACTCGGCCTGGGTCGATTTGCCCTGCAGGAATTGCAGGTCGTCGATCACGAGCACATCGATGCCGCGCAGCGCTTCCTTGAACGCCAGCGCCGTCTGCGTCTTCAGCGCCGCGACGAAGCCGTACATGAATTTTTCCGCGGTGAGATAGAGCACCTTGCGCTCGCCGCCGGAATTGCCGGCCCAGGTCACCGCCTGCAGAAGATGGGTTTTGCCGAGCCCCACGCCGGCATGGATGTAGAGCGGGTTGAACATCACGGGATCGCCGCGACGACCTTCCGCAACCTGGCGTGCCGCGGCATGCGCGAGCGTGTTGGAGCGGCCGACCACGAAGCTCGCAAATGTCAGCCGCGGATCGAGCGGTGAGCCACCGAGCGCATCGTGGCTTGCGGATACCGGCGCGGTCGCGGTCGAACGCAGTTCGACAGAGGGCCGTCCTTCCGGCCGCTCGACGCGGCGCGTTTCTGCCGGCGCGGGAATCTCCTTCGGGGTGGGCGAAGGCCGCACTGCCGTGCGCACGGTCAGATCGATGCGGTGCACTTCCGGCATCTCGGCCTGCCAGCAGGAGAGCACGCGATCGGCGTAGTGCGCCTGGATCCAGCTCTTCAGGAATCGGGTCGGAACCGACAGGCGGACGCTTTCGTCCTGCACGCCCTCAAGATCCATGCGCGCAAACCAGCTCGTATAGACATCCTCGCCAACGGTCGTCCGTAACCGTCCCTTCACCCGCGACCAGCGATCCTGTTCCGTGTTTGTCATTGCCTGAAGACTTTTCTCAAGAGGAGTGCCGTTGTTTGTGAAAGCGCCGTGCATGTTTCTTGCCACGACGCGACCTCAAGCGAGGCCTTCTGCTCCGGACACACCTCTCCCGTTCGGCGAAACCGCCGCGCGACAGATTATGTGCTGGAACAGACCTGCGTTCGCGAGGTCAGCGCGTACTCGAAGGTGTATCCGGAGTTCGCGTGGGGCTGTTTGCGGAAGTGCAATCCAAGGTGTCGAATACGGACTTGTCTGAAATGCGCAATTCGAATGCTGCGATGGTTCCGTAAATCATACTGCCTCCCCCTCTCGCCGCGATTGCGCGCGGCGAGCAATCCGCTCGCAAGTGGTCCAAATTCAGTGTGCCGCTCCCGAACATCGGAATGTTCAGTGCTGCGCCGCCGCGTAGTTCAGTCCTTGTCAACCCATTCACGGGCTCCGCGTTCCCAGCTGCTTAAGGCCGCGGCTGTTACGTGTCTCCCCAGTTCGCCTCTCTCGCAGCGCGGACGCTGCGATCGAGAAATCCAGACACAGAACAGCCGTTCTCATATTGCTATGAGCTACCAACTCAGCTTCGCTTGGAAAGCGTCGCTAACGCGCACACCGCCGCCGATTTGCACGTCCGCCCGTGGGTCTAAAATCGCGCTGATCTTAAGAGCCGTGGGCGCCGCGAACGCATAAACAAATACACCAAGCGCGATTTCTGACAATCCGTTGTTTGTGGCTCGTGAGTTGAGTCTTCGCCGGTGTTGCGGCATTGCAATTGCGAAACCCGAAAGCAAGTTTTTGAATCACCGCGCAGATTCGCGCGTGTCACAAAGCGCGGTGTAACGGAAAAAAAAGTTCATAAAATATTTACGTAGCATCTCGGCGGCGCCAATTTTCAAACAAGTTGGCTTCGCTATGTGGGTAAGTGATTAGCGAGACGAAGTTTTTCGCGATTGCTTTTGGAGGGTAACCCTTCGCGGCTTTTCGCCGAGGAAAATGTTTAGTGCTTCCATTTATGTGGCGCAGGCGTGCGTATTTAATCACGGCGTCGCGTGTACAGCGCAGCAAGAACTTGCAGGACCAGTAAAACCACGGGTGCGCCCAATATGACACACGCGCTGTCCTGCAACAGCGAGTCAATTCGAGAGCACAGTCGCTCGAAGCTGCGCAAAAGAAAAAGGCCCGGCGAAGAGCCGGGCCTTTGACGAAAATGTTTTTCTGTCAGCTCACTTCGCCAGCTTGGCGATCTGATGCGTCAGGCGCGAGACCTTGCGGCTCGCAGTATTGCGGTGAACGATGTTGCGCTGCGCGGCCTTCATCAATTCGGGCTCAGCGTGGACCATCGCCTTCAGCGCTGCATCGCGGTCGCCGCGCTTGATCGCTTCTTCGACCGAGCGAACGGCACCACGCATCTGGGTGCGGCGCGACTTGTTGATGATGGTGCGGCGGGCAATCTTGCGGGTCGCCTTCTTGGCGGAAGTGGTGTTGGCCATGGTCTCAATTGTCCTTCGGCGTTGGTCGCTCTGTTGGTCGGGCTCGAGCGCGCCGGCCGTTGAAATCGCGTGATCTACTCTGCTGTGTTGTCGAGCTGCGTTCTTGAGGGAGCCGTGCCCAGATGCAAAAGTCCCGGCAGCCGCCCGTCCAAAGAACAGCGGCGGCAGGATTGCGCCCGCCGCCATTGTACGGTCTTATAGAGGGGCCGGCCCTCAGCGTCAACGTTTTCCACCCGGCCCGGGAGGTCGGAATCCGGCAGAAAATGGCCGCCAAGGTGCTGAACAGGTTGAATTTCCGCCCTTCCTGCCGTTAATGGGCCTTGGCGCATTTGGGGCGGACAGGGACTAGGGTGAGGCATGATCCGCGGGTTTTTTCGGCTAATCGGCCTGCTGCTCCTGGCCGGCGGATTTGTTTTCATGGTCTATGACGGCGCCCGCTTCGTCGCCGATCAGACCCTGCACTTCACCCGCTTCGGCCAGTTCTGGAACGACATCCACCAGTCCAGCCAGGCCGCCTTCCGTGCCTGGATCGAACGCACCGCGCCTTTCCTCTGGGACAGCGTGATCAAGTTCATCCTCGACCAGCCGGTTTTCGCCGTGCTCGGCGTCGCCGGCATCCTGCTGATGATCCTGTTCCGGCCGCGCAAGCCGCTGATCGGCTACGCGCGGGACTGATCGGAGCTTTGCGCCTTTGGATTGTGGGCCCGTAACGGGGCTGCCAGATCGCGCGTAAACACCTATATAGTGGGCCAAGCCGGCCGAAGCCGTTTCCGGCTTCAGGCCGATGTCCCGCCTGGAGGTAATCCATGTTGTTCATGCGCAAGACCACCGCGTTGCCGAGTGCAGCCGAAGCGCTGCCGGGACGCGCCACGCCGATCCCGACCGCCACTACCCACTTCGTCAATGGCAGCAAGCTGCAGCCGCCTTACCCTGAAGGCCTCGAGCAGGCGGTGTTCGGGCTCGGCTGCTTCTGGGGCGCGGAGCGCAAATTCTGGGAACTCGGCGATGGCATCTACACAACGGCCGTTGGCTATGCCGGCGGCTACACGCCGAATCCGACCTATGAGGAGGTTTGCTCGGGCCGCACCGGCCACACCGAAGTGGTGCTGGTCGTGTTCGATCCGAAGAAGATCTCCTACGAGCAGCTCCTGAAGACGTTCTGGGAAAATCACAACCCGACGCAGGGCATGCGTCAGGGCAATGACGTCGGCACGCAATATCGCTCCGCGATCTACACCTTCAACGACGCGCAGCGAAAGGCCGCGGAGGCCTCGAAGGCCGCCTATCAGAAAGCGCTTTCGGCCAAGGGTCTCGGTCCGATCACCACCGAGATCGCGCCGGCGGGCGAGTTCTATTTCGCCGAAGACTATCATCAGCAATATCTCGCCAAGAATCCGGCGGGCTATTGCGGCCTTGGCGGCACCGGCGTGTCGTGCCCCATCGGCGTCGGCGTCACCGCCTGATCGCGCGCTCTCCCTCTCCCCGCAAGAGCGGGGCGAGGGAGTTCTCTCCAACAACCATTTGTTAACCATAACCGGTGCAAGACTAGGCCGTGTGGACAGTTACCTTATCCAGAGCAGAGTGGCGGCAATGGCGACGACGGCGAAGTAGTTTCGCG
>NZ_JBEGDB010000356.1:0-6939 GCF_043638955.1 Bradyrhizobium sp. 31Argb
GATAGAAAGGGATCAGGAGCGGTCAGTTTCCAACTAACAAACCGGTTCAAGCGGTCCCGCTCCGCGGGTCCATTTCAATTGGCACTTCGCCAATGGGGCCAGATGGTCACCGACGTTTCACCATACAAACAGTTGCTCTAGTTAATTCGAAATCAGGCCATTCACATTTTTAAGATCGGTAGATGAACGGCTCGGGAAAACGACGGATGCGACTGGAGGCTGGGCGAGGTATGTCGCCTTTAGGGCCATTAACGGAAGTGCACTTCAACGGTCTGAGTTTGGCCGCCCCTGTCGCGAATTGCTTTGAACCGCGTCTCAACCCGCGACGTCAAACCCTAGGCTTATAAAGGAGCTTGACGTAGTCCGGTCTACCTTCCTGTGTGTACCGAAAACCTTGTCTGGGTTGATAGCGTGATGGAATCTAAGCTGACGGAATGATTGGGCTGCTGTGTTTCGTGCTGGCCGTCCTGGTCTCGCCATTCAAGTCGAAGTTGCGACTCGAAGCCGAGAACGCGGTGCTTCGACATCAGTTAATTGTTTTGCGGCGCCGGCTGCATGGTCGCGTCCAGCTCACGAATCATGATCGCTGGTTCCTTGTCCAGCTGTATCGCTGGTTTCCGTCGATCCTGCAGGTTCTCACCATCATCCGACCCGAGACGCTCATGCGTTGGCAGAGGGCTGGCTTTCACTGCTACTGGCGCTGGAAGTCGGGCCACAGGGAGGCCGACCGCCGATCGACACCGAGTTGCGCGCGTTGATCCGGCGGATGAGCGTCGAAAATCCGCTTTGGGGCGCGCCGCGCATCCACGGCGAACTGCTCAAGCTCGGGTTCGAGGTCGCGCAGTCCAGCGTCGCCAAGTACATGGTGAAGCGACGCGGGCCACCCAGCCAGGGATGGCGGATCTTCTTGCGTAATCACGCGCCGGAAATTTCCGCCATGGATTTGTTCGTTGTTCCGACCATCGGTTTCGACCTGCTCTATGCCTTCGTCGTCGTCCGACTGGACCGCAGAAAGCTCGTCTGGATCAATGTCACGGCAACTCCGACCGCAGAATGGATTGCACGTCAAATAACGGAGGCATTTCCCTGGGATGAGGCTCCGCGCTACCTCATCCGCGATCGCGACCGGATCTATGGCAGCGTTGTCACGCGACAATTGCGCGCCATGGGCATCCGGGACAAGCCAACCGCACCGGCTTCACCGTGGCAGAATGGCTTTGCCGAACGGCTGATCGGATCGATCCGGCGTGAGTGTTTGGAACACGTCATTGTCCTGGGCGAAGTGCACCTGCGTCGAATCCTGCGAGAGTATGCTCGCTATTACAACGACATCAGAACGCACCGTTCGTTGAACAAAGATGCTCCGATCGCGCGCCAGATTCAACGAACCGGAAGCATCAAATCACACGCCATCCTTGGTGGCCTTCACCACCATTACGCCCGAGCTTAAGTTTTCAGTACACACAACCGGTACATTCACCGGGATAGCCGCACCTACATCGTCGAACCGCAGGAACGTCGCGTCATCGAAGAAATCGACTGATCTCGCCAAACGGAGGAAGACGAACATGAAGACAATTGCGCTCGGTGCTTTCGCGACCGCCTTGTTGGCGTCGGCTGCGTCGGCAGCTCCGCTCAATCCAACCTCGCTCGGGTCGGCGGAGGTGGCCAACGTCGATCAGGTTCGCCTGGTCTGCAGTGAGTACGGTCGCTGCTACCGCACCCGCGGTCCCCGCTACGTCCAGCGATACTACGGCGGAGACGACGGCTATGTGGTGCGCCGGAGCTACGGCTCCTATGGCGGGCCCGGCTACTACGATCGCGGCTACGGCTACTACGGCGGTGGCCCGAGCATCGGTTTCAGCTTCGGCACCGGCCGCTGGTGAACTAGGAAAAGGGCCGCTCTCTGAGCGGCCCTTTCGATATGGCTACTTTTCTCGGTGATGAGATGACTGCCGTTGCAAAGCTCCTGGGACAGAAGGAGCAATTGCTGGCGCGGCTCGAAGCCGATCCCGGCTCGAACGAGCGCGCCGAAATCCAGGCGCGCCTCGCCAAGATCGAGACCGCGTTGAAGCTGCTCGGCACCCAGGATTCGGCCGCCGCAGACGAAGACCAATAGCCTCTGGGGAGCAAAGGATTCGGAAGGGCGGGAGCTTCGCCGATGCCTCCGGTTCGCGGCGCTTCCCAAGCTCGCCGGATGAAGGCCCAGCTCGGGGGGCAGGGGCTATGAGCTCGGGCCAGTACGGGCTTCGCCCCTTGGGGCAGGGGCGTCGGGGAAAACCTGGCGCTCGCGCTATCGTTCCTCTGCGCGCAGCGAAGTTTCTTGATCCAGTCGCCCGGAAAGGCAGACGAGTACGACCGCAGGTCAGCGGCGCTCTTCGCTAACTACCTCTCACTGCATCCTCGCAGGACGAAAGTAAGGCGGCAGGTCGCGAAACCAAAATTTGCTTCGACGATGCAATGCTCCTTCAGCGATTGGTGCCCGCATGGGAATAACAATTGGCCATCTACCGGATACTTCAAAACTCACCTCTCGGGCCTGAAGAGATCGCGCGGCTGTCTCGAGCCTACGAACATGCCCTGCGCAGGATCGGCGTACAGGATCGCAACGACCCCTCACCGAACTGTTTGAAGAAGAGAAAGGCTTTGCCATGAGTAGAGCAGCTAACCAGGCGGTGCCCCCTTTTCCTCGCCGAGCTCCTTGATTGTCCGGACGATCTCCTCCGGATGGAAGGGCTTCTTCACGATGCGGCTGCCGGGGACGGGGCGTGGTGGGGTGGGCGAGAAGCCCGTTGCGTAGATGACCGGCAGGTTCGGATCCTGCTCTCGGTAGCGTTCCGCGATCTGCCATCCATCGACTTGTCCGGGCAGCCTGACGTCGGTGACCAGCGCGACGTGGTGCTCGCACCAGGCCAGAGCCTCCTCTCCAGTGCTCGCGTGGATCACGTGATAGCCTGCCTCGCGCAGCGCTTCGACTACGAATTCGCGGATCAGAGGGTCGTCCTCGACGAGAAGTACGCTCACTGGTGGCTCACTAGGAAATGGCATCCGTCACGCAGTCGAACGGCCCAATCGGCCGGTCGTTCCCGACGGAAAGAATCGAGCCGACGTGATGCGAGTCCGTATCGGAAGGAGACCCGCACCGATTGGCGGCCCGGCTCGCCGATGGATTGCCGGACAATTCGACCGCTGTTGTTCGAATGCACGGTCGTGTCGCGATCGCCGTGGAAGACGAGGGTCGGAATGGGCGTGCCGTCGCCCGGCTTTGCTTCTGACCCGCCGCCTTGCTTCATGGCGATCAGCGCGGAGGGAGGACGCGAGAGCGGCGCGGGCCCGAGGAGGGAACTGGGGGGAACTGATGCGGTCACTAACGCAAGCTGAGGGTCCCCGTGACCTTCTTCAGTCTTAACCCATCGACTGCGAGCGAACCATTATCGTGGGATTGCATGCCCAATGCAGCTCTTCGCCCGTTCGAGGAAAGCCGCGATCTTCGCCAGACAGCGCCTTGCCGACGCGCTTCGCGGGCAGCAGGCCGAACTGAAGCGGGCCGTCTCGATGTGTCACGCCGAGATCGAAGCGCAAGGCGAAGACCGAAACGGGTGATGCGTGGAAAGGCAATGCAGTGACTGAAGTTGCGGTACCGCGAAACGCTTCGGTGCTCAGCATGGAAGGCGCATGTCCGCTCCGTTATGAAGCGCATGAGGGTTTCGTCATGGACCAGGCTCACGGTCGCGATCGGCCGCCGAAAGACCCGGCGATTTCATAGTGCTCAACGCGCTGCGTGGCTCCGATCAGCGCAGGTCTGCGGCGGCGTCCTCCATGCCCTTGCAGGCTTCGCGTCAATCCGCGCGCTCGCGGTCGGTCTGTCGCTGACGCGCATAATGGTCCTGGCGCACTGGGTGACGTAGTCCCGGGATTCGCGCTTGGGGCAATTCTCGACGCCCTCCGGATTTGGACCGGCTATTCGACGAGGCGAACTGTTGGCTGCGACCTTGGCGCAGCCATCACTGTTCTCATGCCTGAGCGCAACGAAATCGCAATGAATTGGGTGAAACGACCGTGAACAAAACGGGACGGAAGCACCTGCAGCATCAAGAAAAATCAACAACTTAGAAGATGCTCACTGCGTTCGGGACGCAATGCGTGCTCAGGCTACCGCCTGAAAAAGCAATTTGAGATGGTTGCACGTCCCCGCAACCAACTGAAAGATCGGCGGTCAAATCAATCCAGCCCCGGGGGGCCAACCGTAGAATAAGCCCGGCTACGCCAGAAACGAACAGGCACAATCGTTTAGAACAGGATCAAAAATCTAGGTCTTTCAACGTTAGACGTAGCAAGAACCGGGTTCGCTCGGCTGCTGATGGCTGCGCACTGCGCCGCCACCAGTGCGTCGCGGTCATGTTCTCGACCCCGGTTGAAGTGATGCTCTCGAAACTGGAGACGATCATACCCCTGATACGACGCGGACAAGACCATCGTCGTCCATGTATCCCCGTCGATCGGTACGCAGCGGCCATTGATCATGGCGTGCGCAGTCTCTTCCGGCCGTTTTCCGTAGCTCTGAATGGAACACAGCCACCGGCCTGCGGCGGACAAGTTCAACCCTAGCTAGAGGCATTATAGATGATTGTCGTTGCGAACGAATTTCTGAGTTTCTAACTGTTTCGCGTGCAGTGGGCGCCCTGATCAATCAAGAGGTTAGCGGGCCGAAGGGGCCGCATGACCGGGTCAAGAGTCATACAACGCGTTGGCCGGCAGGGCCCGACCAGTGTCATGGCCCAAGGGCGAATGGAGGCAAGGCCGGGACCGGGACGCGGCAGGATTGTGCGTGATCGGGGGAGAAGGCTCTGATGAAGGAAGGGCTTGATCCACGCTTCGCTCTGTATCTGTCCTATCGCGCCGTTCTCATCGACTACGCCTCGTACCTGCTCGGCTCTCGCGAGGGCGCCGAGGACCTGGTCCAGGAAGCATTCATCAAATTCATCCCGACAGGTGACGGGAGAACGCCGAGCGCCCGTCCACGATCATATCTGTTCCGTATCGTGCACAATCTGGCCGTTGACGTGCTGCGGCGGAAGCGGCTGGAAAATCTGCGAAGCGCCCACAATGCGCCGGTCTGGGCCAGCTCACAGGCCGCACCCACGCCTGAGGAAACCGTTCTTTATTATGAGAACGAGCGCCGAGCCATGGACATCATCGCCGGGCTGCCGGAGAAACAGCGCATTGCGCTGGAAATGCACAGGTTCGGCGGACACTCGGTCGAAGAGGTGGCTGCCCACCTCGGAGTCTCTGTTCCGACGGTCTACCGTCTCATCCAAGCGGCCGTAGCAACGGTCACGATTCGGCTCGAACAGGACTCGGACGGCCGCGAATAGTCTTGTAAAGAAACATGTGAAGCCAGCGACTTCGTTCGGGTTGACGGCTTTGTCTTGTTCATTGGTAGACGGCGACACAGCACCGCGACAGGGAACATTGGAACGTTGGCTGCGAAACACGATACGGAGCATCAGCTGCTCGAGGAGGCGACAGGCTGGATTCTACGATTGGAAGACGCGTCCCAGGGCTCCGCAGTATTCGATGAATTCAAAGCCTGGCTTGCGGCTTGCGAGCAGAACCGGCGCGCGTGGGAGCGCGCCAACAAGACATGGACCGTGCTCGGCGCGGTCAAACCCGCCTACGATCAGAAGGTTTGGGAAGACGTCGATCCGCGCTTGAAATTGCACGTGGCGCACACCTCCGCACCCGGCTTTTCTCCACGCTCCGGGACGGTGCGCAGATCATATCGTCGACCAATCGAGATTGTTGTCGCCGCGGTTGTCGCGGCATGCGTGCTGTGGATTGCAGCTCCAGCAATCCTCATTGCCATCCACGCCGACTATCGTACCGCCGCCGGCCACACCGAACATATTCGGATGGCCGATGGCTCCGTCGTCGAGCTCGGCGGAGGCAGTGCGATCAAGGCCGATATCGGAACGACAGAGCGCCGCGTTACGCTGCTGGCAGGAGAGGTCTTCTTCGACGTCGCAACCGATACCAGGCGGCCGTTCCTCGTCGATGCGCAGGGCGTCGAAATCAAGGTGCATGGCACCGCCTTCAATATCCAGGCCTCATCGACAAGCACGAAAGTTGCGCTGCTGCGCGGCTCCATCGAAGCCACGCCCGCCGCGAAGGACGAACCATCTGCCGTTCTCAAGCCTGGCCAAATGTTCGTCGTCGATCACATGACAGGTAATGTAAGCATCGAGCCGGTATCCCTTGAGGAAATCGGATCCTGGCGTGAAGGAAAGGTCATTCTGTCCAACGTCACCGTGGAATCGGCCATCGAATTGATCCAGCGCTATTTCTCGGCCTCGATTTTGCTTCCCGACAGAAGCCTTGCGGGCCGCAAGGTGAGCGGGCTGTTCGATCTGCGCGATCCTGACCGCGCGCTCGCTGGGCTCGTCGAGCCCTTCGGCGGCAAAGTCCGTGCCCTGACCCCGTTCGTGCGGATCGTGTCGCGTCTGTAATTGGTTCGCTCGCAAATCTTATAATTCCTCCAAAACGAGCGCTACCGTGAGAATCTTGCGGCAGCTCTACGTCTTTGCGGTCGGAAGTGCATGCCTACGGAGTGGCTGCGCAATGACAAGTGAAGAAGAGCGAGTTGATGCATACTGGGGGCGTAACAAATAGAATTGGATCGGTCACACAAAGTAGGTCGAAGCGCGCGACTATCCGATTGCTCCAGAGTGCTGGCGTCTGCGCGCTGTCTGCCGGGCCGGTATTATACGCGCACCTTGCTTTCGCTCAGATCGTGCAAACGCAAGATACGACCGCTCCGGCGCGTCAGTTCAACATTCCGGCTCAGCCGCTGACGAACGCGCTCAGCTGTCCGTCGTCAGATAATTTGAGACAGATCAAGCTTTTCGAGAAGGGAGGCTCTGGCTCATCAGGGGTTAGAGT
>NZ_JBEGDB010000357.1:0-6926 GCF_043638955.1 Bradyrhizobium sp. 31Argb
CTGGTGGCTACGATGAACCAGAAATCCTCCCTCCGCAAAATCCTTCAATTTGTCTCAAAGGTCTCGACGGCGAACACCAGACGCCTTGACCACAGCGTCGATGGAGGACCGTCTAGAGAACGCCGAGGTCGACAAGGACCGCCGCCAGCCGCTTCTCGTTTTCAACCGACAGTCGTCCTAGGGGATTTCTGGCCGGTCCGACACTCAGTCCCAGCACGTGGAGCGCGGCCTTGACGGCCTTCGATAGGCCGAGTTCGACAAGGAGATTGGCCAACGGTAACAGCTTCTCATGCTGCTTCCTGCCTTCGACCAGGTTCGATTCGACGACCACTGTGCGATGAAGTGCTACGCAGCGGGATGGCACTATGTTTGCCATGCCGGTTGTCCATCCGCGCACACCCAGGCAGAAGGCGGGAAAAGCATATGGATCAAAGCCGCCGCCAAGCACCTCGAAGCGATTGCCGAACCTGGACTTCAGCAGCGAAATACGGTTCACGTCCATGGTCGCTTCCTTGATCGCGACAAGGTTTTCGATGTGGACCATGCGAGCGATCGTATCGCCGGTCAGATCAACCTGCGACGTGAACGGGTTGTTATACAGCATTACCGGCAGCTTGACGGACCGAGCGACCTTCTCCACGTGTGCGACGACCTCGTCGGCCCCCAAAGCATAGTACGTTGGGATGCTGATCATCACGCCGTCAGCCCCACTGGCCTCGGCATGCTCGGCCAGGCCGATCGTCTCTTTCGTGGTGATAGCGGAGATTCCGATCACCGCAGGGATGCGGCCTTTCGTGATCGACACGGTCGCCTCGGCGAGTTGCTGGCGTTCAGGAGTGCTGAGATAGGCAAATTCACCGGTGCTGCCGAGAGGAATTACGGCATGCACGCCTCCCTCGATCACGTGGTTCAGCAACCGCTCGTATGAGCGCAAATCGATACGTTCGCCTGACTCGTCGAAAGGAGTGACAGGAAAGGCAAGGACTCCCTGGAAAAGTTCTTTCGCCATTTCAAACCTCATCTTTTCTGAATGGCTCTCGAGCCGGACTTGGATCTGTCATGGGCAGGAACCAAACCACATATCAGGCTGTCTGACAAGTAGGTCACCTGATATCAGGTAGCCGGATTATCTTGCGAGGATCGGTCCGCTTTTGTAGAGGTCTTATTGAGCACCAGAGGGCAGGTAGCGGGCGATGGACTTGAAAACTCAAAAAGCACTTCCCCGCGTGACAAAAGTGTCGCTGGTAGATGAAGTCATCGCCGCGATACGCACGATGCTGACCGAGGCCTGGAGCGTCGGGAGCAAGCTTCCTTCCGAGCAGGAACTTAGCCGGCAACTGGGAGTTGGCCGCTCCACGGTACGCGAAGCGCTGCGTGTGCTTGAGCATCTCGGCCTTGTCGAATCCCGCAGTGGGCTGGGCACCTTTGTCATCGAACAGCGGATGACCCCGCCTAGGATTAAATACCCACAAAGCCCGGAAGCCTTGGTGCAGCTCTATGAGTTTCGTCGCGCGATCGAGATTCCCTCAGCACGTCTGGCGGCAGAGCGCCGAACCGCCGAACAGTTGGCAAACATCAAGGCGGCGTGGCGCGATTGCGAACTCGCGGTGAAGCGCGACAGTGCTGATGAGTTTGCGCGGCTCGATTTCCTCTTCCACGCCGCGATCGTGAAGGCCGCGCATAATCGTTTTTTCCTGGAAACCTTTTTCAGCGTGCAGGACTCCTTTGCCAATAACGTCACGCTGATCCTCGGACAGGGTCAGCTCAAGAGCATGCTGCATTTCCATGACGGGTTGATCGAGGCGATCGAACGACGTGACGCCAAGGCCGCCGCCCGTGCGGCTGAAGACAATTTCAAGGAAACTGATGTACGCATACGATTGCTGTTGCAGAGCACCAACGGCGTAGACAAGCCGAAGAAGCGATAGTCTACGCGATGTGCCGCTGGTCTAGCAGCGGAATGGGGGAAAGCTGCATGGTGGCGCGCCGGCATAGACGTTCGCAATTCGTCGAACCCAAACATCCCGGTTCGTCAGAGCCGTTTGAAAACCGTTTTAATCCACTGCTCCCTGCAATGAACCATATTTGCATCCCCTGAGCGACGAGACGATCGCTCAGGTGTCCACCCCGAAGGACGGCCGGTAGCCATGTCGATGACGAACCCAGCCAAGTAGCCGCAAGCAGCCCATCGCGCCAGCCGCCGTGGGCGCTAAAGTTTCCGCTTCTCCTCATCATTCAGGACCTCTTTCTCCTGATCGGTCAAGTCACCGTGACCCAAGACCTGCACCGCTCCGTTTGTGTTGTATGTCTGCCGCCCCTGCATTTTGCGCGAACGCTCGTCGTCATTGCTATTCGGCGCAACACCATCACCGCCGCCGAAGCCGAGGAATTCGACGATGATGATCGAGGGCTGTTCTGCGGTTCCGGTCTGGGCCGGTTTCGCCACCTGTTGGGCGGCGCCGGCGGTGTTCGACGCCTCGGTGAGACCGCCGATGTTCGGGGCGTGGATTGTGGGCACACCGGTCGTATTGCCCTGCGCCTGGATATTGGCGGCGCTGAGGATCTGCAGCGCCGCGAGGTTGACGTTACCCGAGGAGCGGATGCCCGCCTCGCCCGCATCGATCGTGCCGAGCGGTGCGATCAGATCGACATTGCCCGCAGGAATGCCCGGGATCGGGTTGAGGGTCGCGATGCCCGCACCTGAGGACGGCACATTCGGCGACAGGGTCACGCCGCCATAATCGTCATAGACGCGCCTTGCCGGCGTGTAGACGATCGTGCTCTTTGCGCCGCGGCCGGCGTTGATGTCGCCTTCCGCCGACCAGATCAAGATATCTCCGCCGAAGGTGGTCATGATGCGCGACAGGCCGAGCAGCACGCTGCCCTTGGAATACATCTGAATGTCGCCCTCACCCTGCGTGATGATACCCGCACTTGACGGCGGCACCGTGCCTTCCACGCCGACGATGATCTGCCCGTTCGGCGCGAGCATCTGGATGTTGCCGCCGAAGTTGGTGCGGATACTCGACCCTCCGAAGATGGTGATGTCCCCCTTGCGCTCGGTCGGATTGCCATTGGCGTCCGTCTCGGGGAACAGCATGGCGATCGCCTCGCGGCCGCGCAGATAGGAGTTGAAGCGCATGCTGTTCGGATCGTTGTATTCGCGGCCGCCTTCGCGCAGCTCGGCGAAGTGGACCTGGCGCAGGAAGATCGCGCGTTGTTCGACCGGAAGCGCATCGAAAAAAGCGATCGCCTGCTCGACCGTGCCCTGGAAGCCGAACCGACCCTTGAGCCATGTGCTCAATTCGGCTTCGTAGATCTTCGCGACCTTGCCGGGTTGATCGGCCAGAGGGACACCGGGCTGCGCGAGGTTGGCCGGATCGAGATAGCGCGCTGCAAGAGCAGCGTAGTCCGGACCGCTCGATCCAACGCCGGCCTGCAGGACAATATCGGCACCGGGACGCAGATCCCCCGCGACCAGCGGGCCGACGCTGGAAAACGGACCATTGACCAGCGTCCCCGGATCGGACTGGAAGACGTTGCGGCCGGCCGTCACTTCCAGCGAGGTACCGAGAAGAGTGATCGACTGGCCGGCTGCCGGAGCCAGAACGTCCGGCAGGCACCGCGGGTTCCAGCCTCGCGCCTTCCAGCGTCGAGTTCACGCGCCGCTCACGGACTGCTGATCGCGGCAACGGAACCGGACGCATCGCGGTTCCGTTGAAGACCGGGGGCCAACTTGGGAGAACCATCCTATGCGTAGACTGATTATCGCCGCCACCGCACTGGCGTTCATTTCGTCGGCCGCTTCAGCACAGACCACCGACAAGGCCGGCGGCGCGACTGGCCAAGCGGCACAGAGCGACAATGCGAGCAAGGATGATGCGTCGAAAATGGCGCCGAAGAAGAGCTCGAAGAAGGTGGCGAAGAAGTCGTCGAAGAAATCCGGCGAAGACACGATGCATCAGTAAGACAGGATTCATGGGGATCAAGGCCGTCCTTCGGGGCGGCCTTTTTTGATGTGCCCTCGTCGCTGTGCTCACCGTCCTTCCGTCCGGATTTCCACTGAATTTGCAGGCCACTGCACGCACCGGGAGGAACATTTCCCTTGGTGTCGAATTACCGGCTGAAGACCTGCGGGCATGGACGTGTGATGCTGAACCTCTTTGACGATTCGGAAGAAGAAGCAGAGATCGAAAAGATCCTGGCGCATCACACCGCCATCAGCGCCGACACCGACGAGCAGCAGTTTCGCGATGTGCTTCAGGCGCTGCCCGCCGCGATCTACACGACGGATGCGGAAGGCCGCATCACCTTCTTCAACGAGGCCTGCATCGAGTTTGCCGGACATGTGCCTGCCATCGGCGACATGTGGTGCGTGAGCTGGAAGCTGTTCCGCCCGGACGGCACGCCGCTTCCGCATGGGGAGTGTCCGATGGCGGTCGCGCTTCGTGAGAACCGCCCGGTCCGCAACATGGAAGCAATCGCCGAGCGGCCCGACGGCTCGCGCATCTGCTTCATGCCCTATCCCACACCCTTGCGCGACGCTGAGGGGCGGCTGATCGGCGCCGTCAACATGCTGGTCGATACCACCATGCGCAAGCAGGCCGAGGAGCGCATGATGCGGCTCGCCTGGGAGGTCGATCATCGCGCCAACAATCTGCTCGCGGTGATCCAGGCGATCCTGCGCCTGACCAAGGCCGATACCGCGCAGGAGTTCCAGGCGGCCTTCCAGGGGCGCCTCAGCGTGCTCGCCAATGTGCAGCGGCTGTTCTCGGTCTCACGCTGGACCGGCGCCAACATCCGCGCGATCATCGAACAGGAGCTCAAGCCCTATGCGGTACACGACTCGAGGCGGGTCGCGATCGACGGCGGCGATTTGAGGCTGACGGCCACGGTGGCGCAGGCGATCGCGGTCTCCGTGCACGAGCTCGCCACCAACGCCGCCAAATATGGCTCGCTCTCCAGCCCCTCGGGAAGGATCGCCGTCAGTTGGCGGACCGATAACGCCAACCTTTCCCTGCGCTGGCAGGAGAGCGGCGGTCCCAAGGTGGCCGCGCCCACCCGGACCGGATTTGGCGTCGGCGCCGTCGACGGCGTGGTTCGCACGTTGAGCGGCACCATCACCCGGCAGTGGGAGACGGAGGGGCTGATCTGCGAATTCTGCTTCCCGGATATCGCGGCGTAGGCCAGCCCCCCCTTACATCTGCACCTCGATCAGCCTCGGTCCCGGCTCGGCGATCGCCTCCGCGAGCGCCTTGTTGAACTCCTCAGCAGTCGCGACCGCGCGGCCCGGCACGCCCATGCCCTTGGCGAGCGAGACGAAGTCGATGGTCGGCCGGTCGATCTTCAGCATGTCCTGCGCGCGCTTGCCCGGCTCGCCGGCGCCGACGCCATCGAACTCGCCGCGCAGGATCTGATAGATGCGATTGGCGAACACGATGGTGACGACGTTGAGGTTCTCGCGCGCCTGCGTCCACAGCGCCTGGATCGTGTACATCGAAGAGCCGTCGCCGACCATGCAGATCACCTTGCGGTCGGGAGCGGCTACGGCAGCGCCCGTCGCAACCGGCGGCGAGAAGCCGATCGAGCCGCCCATGTTCTGCAGCCAGTCATGGGGCGCTGCGGCCGCCGTCGGCGGGAAGAAGCCGCGGCCGGTGGTGATGGATTCATCGACCACGATTGCGTTCTCCGGAATTGCGCACGCGATCGCCTGCGCGATCGAGGCAAACGTCAGCGCACCGGTCGGCTTCGCAAGCTCGACGAGCTTCTGCGGCTTGACGTCCTGCGGCTTGGCCCCGAGTGCGCCGGCGAGCGCCTCCAGCGCAGCCACCGAATTCTCGCCGCCCGAGGTCATGCGATGCACCTCGCAACCCTCCGGCTTCAACAAGCTCGGCTTGTTCGGGTAGGCGAAGAAGGCGACGGGGTCATTGGCCTCGACCAGCACGATGTTCTTGAAGTCCTTGAGGATCGGCAGCGCCTGCTCGATCACATAGGGGATGCGGTCGATCAGGAAGCGGCCCCTGCCGCGGGCCATCTTCGGGTTGTAGGTCTGGCCCATCACCTTGCAGCCGGTCTTACCGGCGATCTGCTGCGCCAGCGCCAGCCCATGCTCGGTCAGCGCGCTGCCGGTCAATAGCAACAGGTTCTGCGTGCCACCTTCGCGCAGCACCTTGGCCGCCGCTTCCACCGCCTGCGCCGAATAGTTCGGCCGCTGGGTTTCCGCCGGGACCTGCGCGATGCCGTCGGCCTCGTTCCAGGCGGTGTCGGCCGGCAGGATCAGGGTCGCGATCTGCGGCGGCGTGCTCTTGGCAGCGGCAATCGCGGCAGCGCCATCGGCGGCGACCGACTTGGCATCCGGCGAGGTCCTGACCCAGGCCGACATCGGCCGCGCCAGGCCCTCGATGTCGGAGGTCAGCGGCGCGTTGTAGCCGATGTGGTAGGTCGCGTGCTGGCCGACGATGTTGACGATGCCGGAATTCGCCTTCTTGGCATTGTGCAGGTTGGCAAGGCCGTTGGCGAGACCGGGGCCCAGATGCAGCAGCGTCGAAGCGGGTGTTTCCTTGATACGGAAATAACCGTCGGCCGCCCCCGTCACCACGCCCTCGAACAGGCCGAGCACGCAGCGCATGCCCTCGACCCTATCCAGCGCGGCGACGAAATGCATCTCCGAGGTGCCGGGGTTGGTGAAGCAGACGTCGACGCCGCCCGCGACCAATGTCCGCACCAGACTTTCCGCACCATTCATGTCTCGCTCCCGCATTCCCGCGATGTTGTGTTGGCCCAAGTCGAGTGTCTCAAGCCTGGCGTCCCAGGCTCAGATCAACCATTGTTCGCCCGTTTCGTCAAAGGTTTAGGCCGTGTGGACTCTTGGGATTCTCAAATCAGATTGAACGTGATTCAAGGCTTTCTTTTAGGAGGAAGCCTTG
>NZ_JBEGDB010000358.1:0-6709 GCF_043638955.1 Bradyrhizobium sp. 31Argb
GAATCGGGAGACACCCGAAGAATCCAATTCGCTCCGCTATGCAATACCCCCTAAGGCCATATGCGATTCCCCTACCCATGACGGGAAGTCGGCGGGAGAGATCGTGCTCCGCTCTCCCTGGCTGACGCAGGGCTATTTCGACAATCCCGAAGGTTCCGAGCAGCTTTGGGCCGGTGGCTATCTGCATACCAACGACATCGCCGTGGTGAGCCCCGGTGGCTATGTGCACATCACCGACCGCCTCAAGGACGTCATCAAGACCGGCGGTGAATGGGTGTCGTCTCTGCAGATCGAAGACTTGATCACGCAGTGTCCCGGCGTCTTGGAGGCCGCCGTGATCGGCGTCAAGGATGACCGCTGGGGTGAGCGGCCGCTGGCGCTGGTGGTGAAGGAAACAACCGGTGCAGGCGGGGCGACGGATGTTGCCGTGAAGGCCCACCTGAAGGTGTTCGCCGACAGGGGCGTCATCTCGAAATATGGAATCCCCGAGAAGATCCTTTTCATCAACAGCATTCCCAAGACGAGTGTCGGCAAGATCGACAAGAAGGTGCTGCGCGAGAAGTACGGCGACATGTAACCGCTCGGCATCCATCAGCGCATCGAGGAGTTGACAGATGAGCAACCTCACACTTGCCGCTCTCGGCGAACGAGTTGGACAGGAGCTTGGTCTTTCCGATTGGGTCACGATTGATCAGGCACGGATCGATACCTTTGCATCCTGTACCGGCGATAATCAGTGGATCCATGTCGACGTCGAGAGGGCGAGGCAGGAAAGTCCCTTCCGCGGTCCGATCGCGCACGGCTATCTGACGCTCTCGATGGTCGCTCCGCTGGCGATGGAGGTCGGTGTCATCCCGAAGGATGCTGCCGCCGGCCTGAACTACGGCATCGACAAGGTCCGCTTTCTCGCGCCGGTGCCCGCCGGCGCGCGCGTCAGGCTGCGCGTCGTTCTCGCCGGGATCGAGCCGAGAGAGGGTGGGCAGGTGATCATGAAGACTCAAAACACGCTGGAAGTGGAGGGATCGGAGAAGCCGGCCCTGATTGCCGAGACGCTGGCGCTACTGATTCCCGCGAAGGGAGCAGGACAACAATGAGTGCGGAGAAGCGCGAGCAGATATCGCCGACGCCGGGGATATCCGAGGAAGCGTCCAGAAATACGCTGGCGCTCAATCGCCTTGTTGGCATTCAGGGGCAGGATCTGGTCGAAAGCGCGGGTATCCTGTTCAAGGCGGTTGTCAACGAGCCGAAAGTCGCCACCGAACAGTGGCTTTCCTTCCTGGGTGAGCTGGGCTCGATCGTCGCCGGCAAATCCGAGCGGACGCCGAAGGCGGGCGACAGGCGGTTCTCTGATCCCACCTGGAAGGAGAGTGCGCTGCATAGCGGACTACTGAGGGCCTATCTTGCCTGGGGCGACGCGGTCAACGGCTTCGTCGACAAGACGAGCCTCAGCCAGATCGACAAGGCGCGGGCACATTTGATCACGGAGATCCTGGTTGACGCCGTCGCTCCGACCAACGCAATCCTGACCAATCCGGCGGCAGTTCGAAAATTCGTCGATACCGGCGGCCAAAGTCTATGGCACGGGCTGAAGAACTATTTCGATGATCTCGTCAGGAATGGCGGCATGCCGTCGATGGTGGATCAAACCGCCTTCGAGGTTGGCAAAAACCTCGCGACGACGCCGGGCGCGGTCATATTCCGCAACGAATTGCTGGAGCTCATCCAGTACGCGCCGACAACAGAGAAGGTCTGGAAGCGACCGCTGGTCGTCACCCCTCCACAGATCAACAAATATTACGCGCTCGATCTTTCGCCCGACAAGAGCATGGTTCGCTTCCTGCTCGAGAGCGGAATTCAAACCTTCTGCGTAAGCTGGCGCAATCCGACCGCGGCCAACCGCGACTGGGGTCTGGACACCTATGTGGCCGCGCTTGACGGAGCTGTTGACGCAGCGCGCGAGGTCACCGGCTGCGACGATATCTCGATGATGGGATCCTGCTCCGGCGGGATCACCGCGACGGCGTATCTTGCGACGCTGGGCAGCGCGGCGGAGCTGAAAATCAGGAACATGGTCCTGGCAGTCTGCCTGCTCGATCCGAACACCGCCGAGGAGAGTGCGTTCGGATGTCTGATGACGCCGGAAACGATGCGGGCCGCCAAGGAGAGCTCCCGCCTTCGCGGAATCGTGGACGGCCACGATCTGGCGCGGATGTTCGCCTGGATGCGGCCCAACGATTTGATCTGGAATTACTGGGTGAACAATTACCTGCTGGGCAACCAGCCGCCGGCCTTCGATATCCTGTACTGGAATGCTGATACAACCCGTCTTCCAGCCCGCCTGCACCGTGATTACCTCGATCTCTATTTCACCAATCCGTTCGTCAGCGCCGGCAAGCTCACGCTGAGCGGCAAGACCATCGACATGAGCAAGGTGAAGGCCGACAGCTACGTCATCGCTGGAGTGACTGACCACATCACGCCGTGGAAGGGGGTCCACAGGACCGCGCAGATCATGGGCGACGCGACAACCTTCGTGCTGTCGAACAGCGGTCATCTGCAGAGCCTGCTCAATCCCCCGACCAATCCGAAGGCTTCATTCATGATCGGGCCGGTCAATCCGGCCGGCCCTGACGCTTTCCTTGCGACGGCCGAGAAGCGGAAGGGAAGCTGGTGGCTCGATTGGCGGGACTGGCTCCATCCGCGCTCGGGCGAGGAGGTGAGCGCGCCCGCGTCGCTTGGCAGTGAACGCCATCCCGTCCTTGGACCCGCGCCGGGGACCTACGTCTTTGACTGACGACCGCACCAGCGCCGACCAATCGAGCAGCCGGAAGCCGGGCTCGACCGTTATGAATCCGAACGAGATTGAGGTCAGACAAATTACGATTGGCGCGCAGTCATTGCGGGTTGCGATCAAGCGTGGGACCGGCGACAGCCGACCGCTTCTGCTGTTCAACGGAATAGGGGCAAACTGGGAGCTGGCGAGGCCGTTCCTTGAGGCGCTCACCAGAACGACAGCGATCATCTTTGACGTGCCCGGCGTTGGCGGATCGCCGCGACCTCTGCTGCCGTATCGCCCGTCGACGCTCGCGCGGCTCGCCGCCGACCTCGTCGCGGAGCTCGGTTACCATGAGATCGACGTGGCCGGCGTGTCCTGGGGAGGCGGCATCGCGCAGCAATTCGCGCATCAATATCCAAAGCTGTGCCGGCGACTGGTGCTCGCCGCGACCGCGCCAGGGGCCATCATGGTGCCGGCGCGCCCTTCGGTGCTGTGGATGATGGCGACGCCGCGCCGCTATGTCGACAAGGAATACTTGAGCAGGATCGCGCCGGACATCTACGGCGGCGCGTTTCGCAAGGACCCGTCCTTGATCCGCCCCCATGCGGAAGCGATGCACGGCGCACGCAACTTGGGCTACCTTTATCAGCTTCTCGCCATGGTCGGATGGACGAGCCTGCCATGGCTCTGGTCGTTGCCGCAGAGAACGCTCGTTCTGATGGGCAGCGACGATCCGCTGGTCCCGCCGATCAACGGCCAAATAATGGCGCGGCTGATCCCGAACGCCGAACTCCGCATGATCGACGACGGACATTTGCTTATGGTGACAAAGCCGGGGGAAACCGCGGCCCTTATCGAGGAATTTCTGGCCGACGAGCGCGAACGGGGCGAGCCGGAGCGCGTCCGCTTTCGCAAAGGGGCGGCCGAATGAGACATCTCTTGCCGAAACCGGATGGCGAACGCGCCTAACCTAGGCACAGCGAGAAGGGAGGAAATCATGACGGATGCGACCTCACCATTCATTCCAGGGAGGACCCCATGGCGAACGCGCAGGCAAAGCTGACGGAGAAACCGGGTTACGTACCGCCGCCGATTGACGGCGACTTCTACAGGATCGCAAGCGTGCTGAACAATGAGGAGCGTGCGTTGCTTGGGCGCGTTCGCGCCTTCACGGAAGGCGTGGTCGCGCTTGTGATCGAGGACTATTGGGGTCGTGATGAATTTCCGTTCGCGATCATTCCCAAGATGGCCGAAATCGGCATAGGTGGCATCGGCTACCACGGGTATGGGGCGGCCGGAGGCAGCTGGCTGTTGAACGGCTTTGTCGCGATGGAGCTGGCGCGCGTGGATGCGTCGGTCGCGACGTTCTGGGGGGTGCACACCGGGCTGTCGGCGGGATCGATCTATCTGTGCGGCGACGAGGAGCAGAAGCAGCGTTGGCTGCCGGCCATGATGCGCTTCGATTCAATCGGCTCCTTCGGTTTGACCGAGCCATTGGTAGGCTCAGCAACGTCGGGCGGAATGATGACGTCCTGCCGCCGTGAGGGCGACAGCTGGATCCTCAACGGCCAGAAGAAATGGATCGGCAACGCCACCTTCGCCGACATCAACGTGATCTGGGCGCGTGAGGAGGGCTCAAACCAGGTCAAGGGCTTCGTCGTCGGAAAGGACAATCCGGGCTTCTCGGTCGAGAAGATAAGGACCAAGATGGCTTTGCGGGTCGTTCAGAACGGGCTGATCACCCTGAAGGACTGCCGCGTTCCCGAGGCGGATCGCCTGCAGAACGCCAACACGTTCAAGGACACGGCAAAGGTCTTGAGAATGACCCGCACCGGGGTGGCGTGGTTCGCAGTGGGCTGCCAGATGGGCGCCTACGAGCATGCGCTGCGTTACGCCACCGAGCGAATGCAGTTCGGCAGGCCGATCGGCGGCTTCCAGCTCGTTCAGGATCTCCTGGTGCGCATGCTCGGCAATGTCACATCGACCCAGGCGATGATGCTACGACTCGGGCAGTTGCAGGATGAGGGCGTGATGCAGGACGAGCACGCCTCGCTCGCAAAAGCGTTCTGCACTGTGAAGTGCCGCGAGACGGTCGGCTATGCCCGCGAGCTGCTCGGCGGCAACGGCATCCTCCTGGAGAACCACATCGGGCGCTTCGTGGCCGATGCGGAGGCAATCTACTCCTATGAGGGGACCAGGGAGATGAACACCTTGATCGTCGGCAAGTCCATCACCGGATTGAGCGCTTTCGTATGACGAGATAGGGTTTGCACCGGCGCGTGCCCACTATTCGACCTCCGCGCCAGCCATCATCAGTTCCGAAATCGTGCCGTAAACAGCGATCCAGGCGGCACGAATCTCCGGCGTGAACTCGTCGCCAAGGAATTCTGCGAGCGTCAAGAGCAGTGCATTGGCAACCTTGTCGTAATCGGTCGAAATTGCCCCATAGTGGCAGTGACGCGTTCCCAGGGCGCGCACGCCGCCCTCGATCTCGGTTATCCGGTTCAGTCCTTTGACGAGAGAACTCAGCATCGACACCAGCATCCGTCTCTGGAGTGCGAGGTCGCTCTTGAACAAAGGGCGAAGTTCCGGATTGGCCTCGAACAGAATGCGGTAGAAGCGTTCGCCGAACGCGACCAAGCGCGGAGCGATCCGGTGGAACGATGACTGGACCAGGAGAGCGGGATCGGGGTTCGTGAATCCGTCGCAATGGTAAAGCACGGAGTCTTCCGACATGCCTTTGAGCTGGAGCTTGTGGCTCGCGCCAACTCGAAGGGCGCCGGGCAGCTCGGCGACAATGCTGTCGCTCAGGAGTATCGAAGAATTGAGTTGCTTGGTCATGCGCTCGATTCGGCTGGCAACGTTCACGGTGTTGCCGATGACGGTGATCGGCCGCTTTCCTGGATGACCGATTCGGCCCAGGATGACCGGTCCGAAATGCACGCCGATGCCGAGACGAAGCGAGATGTTGAGATCGCGTTCGAACATCGGGGAGAGCCGCTGTGCGGCGTCTTGCATCGCGATCGCCGCACGAACGGCATTCCGGCACGCGACCGCCGGCCGCTCACCGCGGATGCCAAAAATCGCAAGCAGACCATCGCCAATGTATTTGTCGATGAATCCATTGTTGTTCAGCACGACTTCCGCCGCGGCCGCGAAGTGGCCGTTCAGGAAATAGACGACGTCGTAGGGTAAGCTCTTTTCCGTCTGACTGGTGAAGTTGCGGATGTCGCAGAAGAGGACGGCTACTTCCAGTTCCCGCTCCTCGACGCCGGAAGGTGCGCCCAGTTCATCGAGGTCAAGGACCACGATGTCCTGCGGGCTCTGCAGGAGCCGGCGCGCGACGAGGTCGCCGTGTACCCTGGTCTGACAGGCGAGGCGCGTGAACTCATCCCACCCGCGCTCCGATGCGACGCGCTCCTCGAGCGGCGTGCGGGCTGAGACATGCGTGAGGCCATCGAGGATCCTGACCCGGCAGGTCGTACAGCGTGCTTGGCCGCCGCACTGGTGGTGGTGCGGAATCCGGTTCTGGATTGACGCCTCGAGCAATGTCTGTCCATCGGCCGCCTGGATCGTCGTTCCGTGAGAGTAGGTCACGCAATGCACGGCATCAGCTCCCTGCTTGCTCAATCCCTTGCTCTCCGCGAACAATCAAAAACCGCGCCGCTGGCCGAAGGCCGCCAGCAAAGGATTCGCCGAGAAACTCATTGTCACCGTTTGGAGAAAGCGCACGCCCGGTGCTTGCATCGGTTTGACGGCGGCGGAACGCTCTTGCTGTGTTTCCACGAACCAGGCGCGACGGTTTTGACCTTCGTAATCCCGAGAAAAGTGACCAATTCGAATGCGGCAAGGATGTTCTAGCATTACAGTTGTCTTTTTGTTTTGAAGTGCGCGCGCTGGGCGGCGGCCTGGTGAGCTCTACGCCAAAGTGAC